>JBAXJZ010000384.1:0-4683 GCA_037137595.1 Burkholderiales bacterium
CGCAGCGGCAGTGGCGGGTGCGGGTCGAGTGGCTGCCCGCCCGGCCGCTGACCGGCACCGGCGCCTACGTCCGCGTCGCGGCCTGATCGCCGCGCGGGGCACCGCCCGTCGAGCCGCGGCGGCACCGCCCGCGGCGCCCCGATCCGCCGCAGGACGGCCGCAGGCCTGCCCGCCGGGGCCGCGAGTGGACGAGACGGTTCCCGGCGGGAATACTGCCGCACCGCGCCGACTCCCGACACCGGCGCGCCCTTCGAGGAGACGGCCTGTGGGCGCGCTGGACGGCTGCCGCGTGATCGACCTGAGTTCGGTGCTGATGGGGCCGAGCGCTTCCCAGACGCTCGCCGACTACGGCGCCGACGTGATCAAGGTCGAGTCGCCCGACGGCGACCTGGTGCGGGACATCGGCCCGCTGCGGCACCCGCGGATGGGGGCGATCTTCCTCAACGCGAACCGCGGCAAGCGAGGGATCGTGCTCGACCTGAAGCACGCCGACGGGCGCGCCGCGCTGCTCGAGCTGCTGCGCGGCGCCGACGTGCTGCTCTACAACGTCCGCCCGCAGGCGATGGCCCGACTCGGCCTGTCGTACGAGGCGCTGCGCGACCTGAATCCGCGGCTCGTCTACGCCGGCGTGTTCGGCTTCGGGCGGGACGGCCCGTATGCCGCCCGACCGGCCTACGACGACCTGATCCAGGGCGCCTCGGGGCTCGCCTACCTGATGACGGTCTCGGGCAGCACCGAGCCTCGCTACGTGCCGACCGCGATCGCCGACCGGGTCGTCGGGCAGGTCGCGGTCGGCGCGATCCTCGCGGCGCTGCTCGAGCGCACGCGCAGCGGGCTCGGCCAACAGGTCGACGTGCCGATGTTCGAGACGATGGCCACGCTGGTGCTCGGCGACCACCTCGGCGGCATGAGCTACGAGCCGGCGCTCGACCGCGGCGGCTATCCGCGCCAGCTCTCGCCCGACCGCCGCCCGTACGCGACCCGCGACGGTCACGTCTGCGCGCTGGTCTACAACGACGGGCAGTGGCGCCGATTCACCGCGGCGATCGGCCGGTCCGAGCTGATGGCGGACCCGCGCTTCGCGGGCCACGCGGCGCGGATCGAGCACATCGCGGTGGTCAACGGCGAGCTGGCGCGCATCTTCGCGACGCGCACCACCGCCGAGTGGCTGGCGTTGCTGGAGGCGGCAGACGTGCCCGCGATGCCGATGCACGACCTGCAGAGCCTCGTCGCCGATCCGCAGCTCGCCGCGAGCGGCGCGCTGCCGCTGCGCGAGCACCCGAGCGAGGGGCTGCTGCGGACCATCGCGCCGCCGGTGCGGCTGTCGCGCACGCCGGCCGGCGCCGAGCGGCTCGCGCCGAACCACGGCGAGCACACCGTCGAGGTGCTGCGCGAGGCCGGCCTGGACGACGCCCGGATCGCGACGCTGATCGAGCGCGGCGCGGCCGTCCAGGCGCCCGCCACGCCGCCGCGGCCGGACGACCGCTGAGCGTCGCGCGCGCGCGGCGGCGGGACCGCGATCAGGAGCCGCGCGCGAGCGTCACGCCGCCGTCCACCACCACCGTCTCGCCCACCACGTAGTCGCCGGCCCGCGACGCGAGGTAGATCGCCACGCCGGCCATGTCCTCGGTGCCGCCCACGCGGCCGATCGGCACGCGCTGCGCGACCGCGTCGCCGTGGTCGCGGGCGTCCTTGTTCATGTCCGACGGGAACGGGCCGGGCGCGATGCCGTTCACCACGATGTTGTCCTTGGCGAGCCGCAGCGCCATCCGCTTGGTCAGGTGGATCAGGCCCGCCTTGCTCGCCGCGTACGAGTAGGTGTCCCAGGGATTGACCGAGATGCCGTCGATCGACGCGACGTTGATGACCTTCGACGGACGCTGCGCGGCACCCGCCTTCAGCAGGTCGTGCAGCGCCTGCGTGAGGAAGAACGGCGCCTTCATGTTCAGGTCGACGACCTTGTCCCATCCGCTCTCGGAAAAGGCCTCGAAGGGCTCGCCCCACGCGGCGCCGGCGTTGTTCACCAGCACGTGCAGCGCGGACTCGCGGCCGCGGATCTCGTCGGCGAGGCGCCGCGCGCCCGCGACCGTCGAGACATCGATGGGCACCGCATGGCACGGCCCGATCGCCGACAGTTCGGCCGCGGTCGCCTCGCAGGCGGCGGCCTTGCGCGCGCTGATGTAGACGGTCGCGCCCTGGTGGAGCAGGCCGGTGGCGATCATCTTCCCGATGCCGCGCGAACCGCCGGTGACGAGCGCCACGCGCCCTTCGAGGGAGAACAGGTCCTTCATGGTCGAGCCCTTCGTGTGGGCGGGGCCGCGTTCAGCGCCCCGCGTCGCGGATCATGTTCCGCGCGATGATCGTCTGCTGGATCTGCGTCGTGCCCTCGTACAGCCGGAAGAGGCGCACGTCGCGGTAGAAGCGCTCGATGCCGTACTCGGACAGGTAGCCCGCGCCGCCGAAGATCTGCACCGCGCGGTCGGCGACGCGGCCGCACATCTCGGAGGCGAAGAGCTTGCAGCACGAGGCCTCGGTGGAGACCGGCAGGCCGTCGTCGCGGCGGCGCGCGGCGTCGACCGTCATCGAGCGCGCGGCGTAGAGCTCGGCGCGGCTGTCGGCGAGCATCGCCTGCACCAGCTGGAAGTCGGCGATCGGCTGGCCGAACTGCTTCCTCTCCATCGCGTAGCGCAGCGCATCGTCGAGGATCCGCTCGGCCACACCGACGCAGACCGCGGCGAGGTGGATGCGACCCTTGTCGAGCACCTTCATCGCGGTCTTGAAGCCCTGCCCCTCCTTCAGCCCGATCAGGTTCGACGCCGGCACGCGGACGTTCTCGAAGATCACGTCGCAGGTGTGCGCGCCCTTCTGGCCCATCTTGCGGTCGATCCTCCCGAGCGAGATGCCGGGGGTCTTCGCGTCGACGATGAACGCCGACACGCCGCCCGCGCCCCTGTTCGACGGGTCGGTGCGCGCCATCAGCGTGAAGATCGAGGCCTGCGGCGCGTTGGTGATGTAGCGCTTCGTGCCGTTGACCATGTAGTGGTCGCCGTCGCGGATCGCGGTGGTGCGCAGCGAGGCCGCGTCCGAGCCCGCGTCGGGCTCGGTCAGCGCGAACGAGGCGATCACCTCGCCGGTCGCCATCCTCGGCAGCCACGCCGCCTGCTGCTCGGGCGTGCCGTCGATCAGGATGCCCTGCGAGCCGATGCCCACCGTCGTGCCGATGACCGAGCGGAACGCGGGCGAGGTCCGGCACAGCTCGAAGAGCACGCGGACCTCCTCCTCCATCGTGAGGCCGAGGCCACCGTACTGCTCGGGCACGGTCATGCCGAACAGGCCCATCTCGCGCATCTGCTGGACGATGGCGGGCGGGATCTCGTCGGTCTCGGCGACCGCCTCCTCGGCCGGGACGAGGCGTTCGCGGACGAAGCGCCGCACGCTGTCGAGCAGCTGCTCCAGGGTCTCGGGGTCTCGGATCATCGGGGGCTCACAGGGTGCGCGAGATGAGCTCCTTCATCACCTCGCTGGTGCCGCCGTAGATGCGGTTCACGCGCGAGTCGACGAAGGCGCGGGCGATCGGGTACTCCATCATGTAGCCGTAGCCGCCGTGCAGCTGCAGCAGCTCGTCGAGGCAGCGTCCCAGCTCCTCGGTCGCGTGGAGCTTCGCGATCGCGCCCTCCTCCACGGTCAGCTTGCGGCGCATGTGCTCACCCAGGTAGGTGTCGACCATCATCCGCACGGCGGTCGCGCGCGCCTTGATCTCGGCGAGCTTGAAGCGGGTGTTCTGGAAGTCGAAGAGCGGCTTGCCGAAGACGATGCGCTCCTTCGTGTAGCGGATGGTCTCGTCGAGCATCGCCTCGAGCTTCGCAGCCGCGCCCAGCGCGATCACGAAGCGCTCCTGCGCGAGCTCCTGCATCAGGTAGGCGAAGCCCTTGCCCTCCTCGCCCAGCAGGTTCGACGCGGGCACGCGGACGTCCTCGAAGAAGAGCTCCGCGGTGTCGGCCGCCTGCTGGCCCATCTTGTCGAGCTTGCGACCCTTGCGGAAGCCCGCCCGGTCGGCCTCGACGAGGATCAGCGAGGTGCCCTTGGCGCCCAGCTCGGGCTGCGTCTTCGCGACCACGACGATCAGGTCGCAGTTCAGGCCGTTCGAGATGAAGGTCTTCTGGCCGCTGACGACGTAGTCGTCGCCGTCGCGGCGCGCGGTGGTGCGGATCGACTTCAGGTCGCTGCCCGCACCGGGCTCGCTCATCGCGATCGCGAGGATGGTCTCGCCGCGCGCGATCGACGGCAGCCAGCGGCGCTTCTGCTCCGTCGTGCCCAGCCGCTCGATGTAGGGCGCGACGATGTCGGAGTGCAGCCCGAAGCCCAGGCCGCTGACGCCGGAGCGCGCGAGTTCCTCGACGATCACCGCCGAGTGCCCGAAGTCGCCACCGCCGCCGCCCCATTCCTCGGCCATGGTCGTGCACAGCAGGCCCTCGCGGCCGGCCTTCAGCCAGGTCTCGCGGTCGACGCGGCCGGCCCGGTCCCAGTCGGCCTGGCGCGGCAGGCACTCGCGCTCGAGGAAGCGGCGGATGGTGCCGCGCAACGCCTCGTGGTCCTCGCGGAAGACCGTGCGCGGAAAGGTCAGCACGTTGTCGCGGATCATGGGTCTCCTCCCCTGTGTCGTGTCCGGGCCGGGACGCGGCG
>JBAXJZ010000385.1:0-4675 GCA_037137595.1 Burkholderiales bacterium
TTCCTGACAAAACTGTAATTGGAGCATTGTTATTAATTTCATAACGTGCTGGTATAACCTGTTCGACGTCGCCGGGCTGGTGACGCTCGCGGGCTCGCGGATCGAGGCCGAGCGGCCGGATGCGGCGCCGGCCGCCTCCGACGCGACGGCGGTCGTGCGGCTGGAAGCCGCCGGCGCGATCCTCGTCGGCGCGCTGAACATGGACGAGTACGCCTACGGCTTCACCACCGAGAACACGCACTACGGCGCGTGCCGCAATCCCCACGACACCGCGCGGATGGCCGGCGGCTCGTCGGGCGGCTCGGGCGCGGCCATCGCCGCGGGCCTCGTGCCGATCACGCTGGGCACCGACACCAACGGCTCGATCCGCGTGCCCGCGTCGCTGTGCGGCACCTTCGGGCTGCGGCCGACCTTCGGCCGCCTGAGCCGCGGCGGCAGCTTCCCGTTCGTCTTCTCGCTCGACACCATCGGGCCGCTCGCCCGCAGCGTGCGCGAGCTCGCGCTCGCCTACGACGCGATGCAGGGGCCCGACGGGCGCGACCCCGGCTGCGCGCAGCGCGCGCGCGAGCCGGCGCTGCCCGCGCTGCGCGGCGACGCGGCCGCGAACCTCGAGGGCCTGCGGATCGCGCGGCTCGGCGGGTGGTTCGAGGACATGGCCTCGCCCGAGGCGGTGGCGGCGGTCGACGACGCGGTCGCCGCGATCGGCGCGCACGCGGGTGTCACGCGGGCGGACTGGCCCGACGCCGAGCTCGGCCGCGGCGCCGCGTTCGTGATCACCGCCGCCGAGGGCGGCGCGCTCCACCTCGACGACCTGCGCCATCGCTACGCGCTGATGGAACCGCATTCGCGGGCCCGCTTCCTCGCCGGCGCGCTCGCGCCGGCCGCCTGGGTGCACCGCGCGCACCGCGTGCGGCGCGCCTACGTCGAGCGGGTCGACGCGCTGTTCGCCGACCACGACGTGCTGCTCGCGCCGGCCACGCCGGTCACCGCGCCGCGGATCGGCGACGACTGGATCGAGGTGCGGGGCCGCAAGCTGCCGTCGCGCGCGAGCATGGGCGTGCTGACGCAGCCGGTGTCGGCCGCCGGCTTGCCGGTGGCGGCCGTGCCGATCCGCCGGACCGGGATGCCGATGGCGATCCAGGTGATCGCCGCGCCCTGGCGCGAGGACCACGCGCTGCGGGTCGCCGCCGCGCTCGAGCAGATGGGCGTCGCCGCCGCGCCGGTCGCCGCGGCGTTCGCCTGACGACGGGGACACACACGATGATCGACGACAGCCAGCTGAACCTGCCCGACGTGCTCGCCGAGGTCGAGGCGGTCTTCGACCGCTACGAGCACGCGCTCGTCTCCAACGACGTGGCCGTGCTCGACGAGCTCTTCTGGAACCACCCGATGACGCTGCGCTTCGGCGCCACCGAGAACCTCTGGAGCTACGACGAGATCGCCGCGTTCCGCGCGGCGCGCCCGTCGGTGGGCCTGCAGCGGCGGATCGTGAAGAAGGTGATCCAGACCTTCGGCCGCGACTTCGCCACGGCGAGCATCCAGTTCGAGCGCGAGGGTCGGCCGAACTGGGTCGGTCGCCAGCAGCAGACCTGGGTGCGCACCGCCGCCGGCTGGCGCGTGGTGGCGGCGCACGTGAGCTTCATGGGGCTGCCGCCGGCATGATCCGCCTCGCGCTGCTGCGGATCGCCGGCGCGCTGCCGAACCTGGTGGGCGTGATCGTCATCACGTTCCTGCTGACCCGGGCGCTGCCCGGCGATCCGGCCGCGTACTTCGCCGGCCAGTCGGCCACGCCCGAGGCGATCGAGCAGATCCGCGCGCAGCTGGGCCTCGACCGGCCGCTGTACGCGCAGTTCGTGTCCTATGTGGCCGAGCTGGCGCGCGGGGAGCTCGGCCAGTCGCTGACCACCGGCCGCTCGGTGGCCGAGGAGATCGCGACGCGGCTGCCGGCGTCGATCGAGCTGACGCTGGTGGCACTCGCGCTCGCGGTCTCGATCGCGCTGCCGCTGGGCATCGCGGCGGCGGTACGGCAGGGCTCCTGGGTCGACCAGCTCGCGCGCCTGGTCACCACCGCCGGCGTGTCGCTGCCGGTGTTCTTCACCGGGCTGCTGCTCACCTGGCTCTTCTACTTCGTGCTGGGCTGGGCACCGTCGCCGATCGGCCGGCTCGACCCGTCCTTCTCGCCGCCGCCCACCGTCACCGGCCTCTACCTGATCGACGCGGCGCTGACCCTCGACGGCGAGCTGTGGCGTGCGTGCGCCGGCCAGCTCGTGCTGCCGGCGGTGACGATGGCGCTGTTCGTGCTGGCCCCCATCACGCGGATGACCCGCGCGTCGATGCTGTCGGTGCTGTCGTCGGACTTCGTCCGCACGGCGCGGGCGCTCGGGCTGCGCACCCCCACCGTGCTGGTGCGCTACGCGCTGCGCAATGCGCTGCTGCCGGTGGTGACCACGCTCGGCATGGTCTTCTCGTTCCTGCTCGGCTCGAACGTGCTGGTGGAGAAGGTCTTCGCGTGGCCGGGCATCGGCTCGTTCGCGATCGAGTCGCTGACCGCGTCGGACTACGCGCCCGTCCAGGGCTTCGTGCTGACGATGGGCGTGCTCTACGTGCTGCTGAACCTCGCGATCGACCTCGCCTACCTCGCGATCGATCCGCGGGTGGCGATGAACGCCTGAGACCATGGCTGCCGTCCCGGCTCCCGCCACCCCCGTGCGCCGAGGCGGCCACCTGCGCCACGTGCTGACCGAGAACCCGGTCACGCTGGTGGCGGCGGTGCTGTTCGCCGCGCTGGTGCTGCTCGCGCTCCTGGGGCCGCTGCTCGCGCCCTACGATCCGCTGGCCACCCACCCGTCGCGCGCGCTGCAGCCGCCGTCGGGGGCACACTGGTTCGGCACCGACGCCCTCGGCCGCGACATCCTCTCGCGCTGCATGGTCGCAGCGCGGCTGGACCTCGGCCTCGCGGTGGCCGCGGTGGCGCTGTCCTTCGCCGTGGGCGCGACGCTGGGCGCGGCGGCCGGCTTCTTCGGCGGCTGGCCCGACCGGATCGTCTCGCGGCTGGCCGACACCATCATGGCCTTCCCGCTCTTCGTGCTGGCGATGGGCATCGTCGCGGCGCTGGGCAACACCCTCGCCAACATCATCATCGCCACCGCGATCATCAACCTGCCGTTCTACATCCGCGTCGCGCGCGCCGAGGCGAACGTGCGGCGCGAGGCGGGCTTCGTCGAGTCGGCGCGGCTCGCCGGCAACGGCGAATGGGGCGTGCTGATGCGCCACGTGTTCCCGAACCTGCTGCCGCCGATCGCGGTTCAGGTCTCGCTGAACATGGGCTGGGCGATCCTGAATGCCGCCGGCCTGTCGTTCATCGGGCTGGGCGTGCGGCCGCCCACGCCGGAGTGGGGGATCATGGTCGCCGAAGGCACGCAGTACATCGTCTCGGGCGAATGGTGGGTCGCGCTCTTCCCGGGGGCGGTGCTGATGGTCGCGGTGTTCGCCTTCAACCTGCTGGGCGATGCGCTGCGCGACCTGCTCGATCCGCGGAGGCGCACGTGAGCGAGCCCGCGCCGCCGCTGCTCGCGGTCGAGGACGTGTCGCTGGAGTTCCGCACGCGGACCGGCACGGTGCGCGCGCTCGAACGCGTGTCGCTGTCGGTGGCCCGCGGCGAGATCGTGGGCCTGGTGGGCGAGTCGGGCTCGGGCAAGTCGGTGCTCTGCTACGCGCTGCTCGGGCTGTCGGACCGCGCGGCGCGGATCACCTCGGGCTCGATCCGCTTCGACGGCATCGACCTGCGCGCGGCCTCCGAGCGCGAGCTGCAGGACCTGCGCGGCCGCGAGATCGGCATGGTGTTCCAGAACCCGCGCGCGGCGCTGAACCCCATCCGCACGATCGGCCGCCAGCTCGAGGACGTCCTGCGCCGCCACCACGCCATCCGCACGCAGGACCTGCGCCCGCGTGCGATAGACTGCCTGCGCGAGGTGGCGATCGCCGATCCGCAGCGCCGGCACGGCGCCTATCCGTTCGAGCTGTCGGGCGGCATGTGCCAGCGGGTGATGATCGCGCTCGCGATGTCGAGCCGGCCGCGGCTGCTGATCGCCGACGAGCCGACCACCGGCCTGGACGTGACCACGCAGGCGGCGGTGCTCGCGCTGATCCGCGAGCGGGCGCGCGCCAACCGGGTCGCCACGCTGCTGATCACCCACGACCTCGCGCTGGCCGCCGATTTCTGCGACCGGATCGTCGTGATGCACGCCGGCCACGTGGTCGAGACCGGGCCCACGTCGCGGCTGTTCGCCGCGCCGCGCCATCCGTACACCCGCGCGCTGATCGCCTCGACGCCGGCCGGCCGGGCCTCGCTCGACGAGCTGAGCCCGATCGCCGGCGGCCTGCCCGACCTGCGGCGCGCGGACCTGCCCGCCTGCCGCTACGTCGACCGCTGCCCGCGCGCGCTGCCCGCGTGCCGCGCCGCGCTGCGCCACGTGTCGGCGGGCGCCGACGAGGACGTCGCATGCTCGAATCCGCTGCCGGTGGCCTGAGCGCCGAGGGCGCGCCCGACGCGCCGGCCGCGCCGCCGCTGGTCGAGGCGCTCGGCCTGTCGAAGCGCTTCGTCCTCGGCCGCGGCCGGCACGCGCCGCGGCTGCACGCGGTCGACGGCGTCGACCTGGTGCTCCGCCGCGGCGAG
>JBAXJZ010000386.1:0-4673 GCA_037137595.1 Burkholderiales bacterium
TGCCAGGTCGTCGCGCCCTCGGGCACGCCGCGCCGCGAGTCGGGCACGCGCTCGGCCTCGACGATGCCGGCCGCGGCGAGTTCGGCCGCGAGCCGTCTCACCACCGCGAGCGGCGCGGCCACGTCGAGACACACCTCGAGGTCGAGGCGACCGCCGTGGCGGGCGATGCAGGCGGCGATCTCGTCGCGGATCGATTCGCGCAGCGAACCGGGCGCGGGCACGGGAAGCGGCAGCGCGAGGGCGAGCGGGGTCCGGGGTAGATCGGGGATCGGGGGTGTGTCCATGCGAGTGCGGGCCCTCCCGGGACCCGGCGACCGCAGGACGGGTTCGCCGGAGGCGGACGGCCGATCGCGCAATCCGTTCCAGTGTGGGCGCACGCGGGCATCGCGGTCAAACGGTTTCGCCAGGGCGCGACCGCTTGGGCCTGTGCGGGAGTCGGCCGCGTGCCGGGATCGGACCGGCGGCGGTGCGATGCCGCCGGTCCGAACGGATGCGCGGCGAGATCGTCGCATCTGTTACCATCGCGGTGTAGGCATGCTCGAGAGCGTCATTCGAGTCGCGACACGCCGCCGCAAGTTACTCGCCTGCGAGCGTCGTCGCCCCGGCCCGTCCGGAACTCCCCAGTGTCTCTGCACCCGCGCCCGCATGTCGCGTCGCGCGGTCCACCTCATTTCCGAGAGGACAGCACATGGCCAGGGAAACCGGCACCGTCAAGTGGTTCAACGAGAGCAAGGGCTTCGGCTTCATCCAGCCCGACAGCGGCGGCAAGGATCTCTTCGCGCACTTCCGCGAGATCCAGGGCACGGGTTTCAAGACCCTGCAGGAGAACCAGAAGGTCGAGTTCGACGTGACGCAGGGCCAGAAGGGCCCGCAGGCGTCGAACATCCGCGTCGTCACCTGACGTCGCCCCGAGCTCCCGCGCGGAGCCCGGAACGAGACCGCGGCCTCGGCCGCGGTTTTTCTTTTCAGAGCGGAGCGAACCGATGAAGTCCCTCCAGGACGCGACCGAGATGATCTGCGAGCTCAAGGGCAGCGTGATCGCTCTCGACGCGCTGATCGGCGCCATGCTCCATCACGTGCCGGAGGAGTCGCGCAGCGCGCTGCTCGCCACGTTCCGCGCGAACGCCGAGATCGCGCGCACGGTGCTGCTGCACGCGTCGATCTCGGAACACACGCTGACGGGCTTCGAGGCCGACGTCGGCCGCTACGAGGTCCTGATCCCGACCGCGTGACGGTCCGCTCCGATGGCTGGACCATGGGTCGCGCCCCTCGCGGGCGTACAATCACGGGATCGAGTTGTTGCCGGGTCGTGAACGCGCCTGCCTGAAGCGTGCCGTCGTGCCTCCAAGGTGACTTGATGCCGCGTGCCGTCCGGTTCGCGGCGTTTCCCTGGGAAGGAGGGCCGCCATGGCCGTCGGCATCGTCAAGTTCTTCAACGCCTCGAAAGGCTTCGGATTCATCCAGCCCGAGGACGGTTCGAAGGACGTCTTCGTCCACATCACCGCGGTGCAGGCCGCGGGCATGACCGAGCTGGTCGAGCGTCAGCGCGTGCAGTTCGAGGTCCAGACGGGCCGCGACGGCCGCGTCTCGGCCATCGACCTGAAAGCCGCCTGAGCGGCGCGCCGTCCGAGCGCTGAACGACGGACCGTCTCCAGACGGTCCGAGGGGAGCGTGCGTCGCCGCGATCCGGCCGCGCACGAACGAGAACACGGCGGCATCCCGATCGGGAGCCGCGAAGGAGTCGAGCATGTCGAAGGAAGAACTGGTCGAGATGGGGGGCGTGGTCAGCGAGGTGCTGCCGCAGACCCGGTTCCGCGTGACGCTGGAGAACGGCGTCGAGGTCACGGCCTACGCGTCGGGCAAGATGCGCAAGCACCGCATCCGCATCCTGGCGGGCGATCACGTCACGCTGGAGATGTCGCCCTACGACCTGAGCAAGGGCCGCATCAACTTCCGTCACAAGGACGGTCCGCCGCCGCCGCGCACGCAGGGCGGCTACCAGGGTCAGCGCCGCGGCTGAACGCCGTCGCGCGCGATCGGCGGCGCGCATCGCGCCCGGCCGGTCGCCGACCGGCCGCCCGGCCGGTCACGCCCCGGCCGCTCGGCGCGACGTGCGCCGAACCGGTCAGACCCGGCGGTCCCGGCCGGCCCAGAACGGCTCGCGCAGGACCTTCTTCAGGATCTTCCCCGACGCGTTGCGCGGGATCTCCGCGGCGAAGCTCACCGAGCGCGGCAGCTTGAAGCCCGCCAGGTGCGCGCGTGCCCACGCGATCAGCGCCGCCTCGTCCATCGACGAGCCCGGCACGCGGACCACGATCGCGTGCACGGTCTCGCCCCATTCCTCGCTGGGCACGCCGATCACCGCGACGTCGTGGACCTCGGGGTGCGCATCGAGCGCGGCCTCGATCTCGGCCGGATACACGTTGACGCCGCCCGAGATGATCATGTCCTTCTTGCGGTCGCAGATGTAGAGGTAGCCCTCCTCGTCGAAGAAGGCGACGTCGCCCACCGTCTGGTAGTCGCCGCGCCGGTCCTCGAGGTACTTCGCCTCGGCCTTGTGGTAGGTCGCGAACACGCTCGGGGCCTTCACCGCGAGCTCGCCGGGCACGCGCGGCGCGGTCACCTCGCGCCCCTCGTCGTCGAAGAGCTTCACCTCGACCATCGGCGCGGGCTTGCCGCAGGAGCCGGGCTTGCGCAGCTGGTCCTCGGGCCGCAGCACGGTGTTGATGCCCAGCTCGGTCGAGCCGTAGACCTCGAACAGCGAATCCGCCGGGAAGTCGGCGAGATAGGCCTGCTTGAGCGCGAACGACCAGGGCGCGGCGTTCGCGATGAAGCGCTTCATGCTCGAGCGGTCGTAGCGCGCCTTCACCTCGGCGGGCAGGGCGCAGATCATCCGCACCGGCGCGGGCGCGCCGAAGGTGGAACTCACGCGGTGGCGCTCGACCAGCCTCAGCCAGTCCTCGGCGTCGAACTTGCGCTGCAGGACCACGGTGTTGCCCAGCGTGTGCGCGATCGACATGAAGGCCGACGGACCGGAGTGGTAGAGCGGCCCGGTGGTGAGGTAGACGTCGCCGGGCTGGTAGCCGATGTGCGCGAGCAGCGCCGCCTGCTGCTCGCGGTTCGGCGGCGGCCGCACCGCGCCCTTCGGCCGCCCGGTCGTGCCCGAGGTGTAGATCATCGACTGCGGCGTCACGGTGCCGGGCTCGGCGGGCGCCGGCTCGTCGTCGGGCGCGGCGGCCACCAGCGCCTCCAGGTCCTGCTGTCCGGCGAGCGGCGCGCCGCCCCAGACCAGCACGCCGCGCAGCCGCGGCAGGCGCGGCGCGATCGACGCGAAGAGCGGCGCGAGCTCCGCGTCGACCAGCGCCAGCGTGGCGTCGGAGTCGTCGAGCACGAACTGCGCCTCGTCGGCGGTGAGCCGGTAGTTGACTGGCACCGCGACCGCGCCGAGCTTGCGTGCGCCGTGGATCGCGCGGACCACGCCCGGCGAGTTCTGTCCGCACCAGGCGATGCGGTCGCCGCGCCGCACGCCGAGCGCGCGCAGCGCGTTCGCGAGGCGGTTGGCCTGCGCGTTCAGTTCGGCGAAGGTCCAGCGCACGACGGCGCCGCCCGGGCGGTCGTCGATCACCGCGATCTTGTCGGCGAAGGTGTGCGCGTGCGCGGTCAGGTAGTCGGCCGCGGCCGGGGTCGTGCCGGTCATCCGGAGGTCTCCTCTGCGCGATCGGAGGCGTCGCGTGCGGCGATCGTAGGCCGCGCGGCGGTCCGTGGCGAGGGGTGGGGCGGCGGCATGGAACGGCCGGTCCCGCGCGGCGGGTCGCGCGCAGTGCGTGCGCCCCGGTCAGCCCCCGAGCACGCGCGGATCGAGGGCCGCGTAGACGTCGCCCGAATTCGCCTCGGCGGGCAGCGCCTCGATCCATGCGGCCATCGCGTCGGCGTCGAGCCCGCGCTCGTGGACCAGCACGTGCGACTCGCCCAGCGACGCGGCGAAGCGGTAGGGACCCAGCGCCGCGCAGCGCCGCAGCGCGGCGACCGCGACCTCGGGCTGGATCGTCGTGAACTCGAAGGACAGCGCGGGCACCGGCTCGCCCAGGCCGGCGAGCACGCGGTCCTCGAAGCCCTCCACGTCGATCTTCACGAACGCGGGCCGGCCGTGCGCGGCCACCAGCGCGTCCAGCGTGGTCTGCGGCACCGTCGTGCGCCGCGCCCAGCGCTGGCCCTGCCAGCCCGGCGCGCCCCGGGCCGACGCGACGAACTCGGCCGAGCCGGTGGCCACCGTGGGGTTGGGCAGGTTCAGCCAGAGCTCGAGCGTGCCCTCGGTCTCGCCCACCGCGGCCTCGACGAGCGTCACGTCGTCGCGGCGTCCGTAGAGCGCGCGCAGCAGCGGCCGCAGCGCAGGCTGCGGCTCGACCGCCACCACGCGGCAGCCGAGCGACAGGAACGCGTCGACGCGATCGCCCACGTGCGCGCCCACGTCCACCGCGAGGTCGCCCGGGCGCAGGAAGCGCGCGTAGAGCGCGGCCATCCGACGCCGTCGCGCGGGTTCGCGCCAGCGGTAGATCCACATCGAGCGCAGTACGCCGCGCGCGGCCCGCAGCGCGTCGAGCGGGCCCAGGCCCGTGTCGGCGCCGGCTGCCGCGGCGCCGGCGCCTTCGGCGCGCGCCGCGTCGGCGCGGGTC
>JBAXJZ010000387.1:0-4669 GCA_037137595.1 Burkholderiales bacterium
CAACATCGGCGCGAACGTCCGCTTCCCGGTCACCGAGACCACCTCGCGGGTCTATTCGAAGGTCTGGGAGATGGGGTGCTTCGCCGGCTTCCTGATGGGCCGCGAGGTCGCGAAGCGGATGGTGCCGCGCGGCCGCGGCACGATCCTCTTCACCGGCGCCACCGCGAGCCTGCGCGGCCGCGAGGGCTTCGCGGCGTTCGCGGGCGCGAAGGCCGCGCTGCGCGCGCTCGCACAGAGCATGGCGCGCGAGCTCTGGCCGCAGGGCATCCACGTCGCGCACGTCGTGATCGACGGCGCGATCGACACCGAGTTCATCCGCTCGAACTTCCCCGAGCGCTACGCGGCGAAGGACCGGGGCGGCATCCTCGACCCCGACCACATCGCCGACGAGTACTGGCGGCTGCACGCGCAGCCGCGCGACGCCTGGACCCACGAGACCGAGCTGCGGCCGTGGATCGAGTCCTGGTGAGCGCGCGCCACGCGCCGATCCGTCTGGCCACCGCCCCGCGTGAGGGCGACCGATCCGAGGAGACCCCCCGATGAGCCGACCCGCCGTGCAGTTCCTGTTCGACTTCGGCAGTCCGAACGCCTACCTGAGCCACAAGGTCCTGCCCGATCTCGAGGCGCGCACCGGCGCAACGGTCGAGTACGTCCCGATCCTGCTGGGCGGCCTGTTCAAGCTCGCGAACAACCGCTCGCCGATGGAGGCGTTCAAGGACATCCCGACCAAGCGCGCCTACGACCGGCACGACATGGCGCGCTTCGTCGCCCGGCACGGCCTGGACCGCTTCCGGATGAACCCGCACTTCCCGGTCAACACGCTGAAGATCATGCGCGGCGCGGTCGCGGCGCGCCGGCTCGGCGTCTTCGAACGCTACGTCGACGCGATGTTCGCCGCGATGTGGGAGGACGGCAGGAACATGGACGACGTCCCGACCATCGTCGCCACGCTCACCGACGCCGGCCTGGATGCGGCCGCGCTGCTCGAGGCGTCGCAGCTGCCCGAGGTGAAGGAGGCCCTGCTGCGCAGCACCGAGCAGGCGTACGCGCGCGGTGCGTTCGGCTCGCCGACCTTCTTCGTCGGCGACGAGATGTGGTTCGGCAAGGAGCGGCTGCGGGACGTGGAGGACGAGATCGTGCGGACGCGCGCAGGCTGAGCGCGCACGGGCCGCCGCGACCGCGCGGCGGGCCCGGATGCGATCATCGCGTCCTGCGTCCCGCGTCGTGTGCCTCGCCCCGGCGGCCGACGCCGACCTCGTCGAACGGACGGACACCGACCCCTGTGAACACGCTGCGCTTCCCGGGCAACGGCCCCATGGGCAGTGCCGACGTGGTGTTCGGCCGGGTGGTGGCCGTGCACATCGCCGACGAGGTGCTCGACGCGGACGGCCTCGTCGACGTGGTGAGGATCCGCCCGATCGCGCGGATGGGCTACTTCGAGTACACCTCGGTCGAGTCGAAGTTCAGCATGGTCATCCCGGGCGACCAGCGCGCGCTGCTCGGCGGCCTGGAGGGCTCGGCCGACAAGGTGAGCGCGGCGCTGAAGCGCCGCTGAGCCGACGCGCTATTTCCGCAGCAGGCCGAGCCGCTCGAGCGTGCGGCGCTCCGCCTCGTGCTGCGTGCGGATCCAGGCCGCATACTCCTCCGACGACTTGTACCAGACCGGCTGGTTGTAGCGCTCGAGTGCCTTGAGGTGCGAGGGCTCCTCGAGGCCGCGCTTGAACGCGTCGTGCAGCGTCCGGACGATCGGGGCGGGCGTGGCCGCCGGGGCGCCGATGCCGTAGGGGCCGGTGGCCACCGTGCCGAAGCCCAGCTCCTTCAGCGTCGGCGCGTCGGGCCAGACCGCGGTCCGCTGCTCGGTGAAGACCGCGATCACGCGCACCCGGCCGGATTCGACCATCGGCACCGCGCCGGTCGAGTCCATCGCGACGTCGACGTGGCCGCCCACCAGCGCGGCGAGCATGTCGGCGCTGCCCTTGAACGGCACGTGCGTCAGGCTCCACTTCTGCGTGCCCGACAGTTCCTCCATCGCCATGTGCACGGAGCTGCCCACGCCGTGCGAGCCGTAGCTGACCTTGCCCGGATTCGCCGCGATGTGGGTGGCCAGCTCCTTCATCGTCCTCCACGGCGCGTCGGCCCGCACCACCACCGCGAAGACGTAGCCGGTGAGCCCGATCACGTACTGGACGTCCTTCAGCGGATTCCAGGCGGTCGACTCCATCTGCGAGACCCGCAGCCCGGTGACCGGCGTCATCGCGACGGTGTAGCCGTCCGGGCGCGCGGTGGCCAGCGCGGCGTAGCCGAGGGTGCCGGCGGCGCCGGGCCGGTTCTCGACCACCACAGGCTGGCCGAGGTGCTTCGAGGTGGCCTCGGCGAGCGCGCGGGCGGTGACGTCGGTCGGGCCGCCCGCCGGGAAGGTCACGATCAGCCTGACCGGGGCGGACGGGAATGCGGGCTGAGCGAGCGCACGCGGCGCAGCGGCGGCGCAGGCGGCGGCGAGCCCGGCCTGCAGGGCGGAACGGCGGTCCACGGGATGTCTCCTCCTCGTCGTCGGACGGGCCGCAGTGTAGCGGAGCGCGCCTCGCCACTCGCCCATCCGGTCGGACGGGCGCCGGGACGCGCGGATCAGGCGAGTTCGGAGATCTCGATCAGGTTGAGGTCCGGGTCGCGGACGTAGACGGACCGGATCCGCTGCGTGGCCCCGGTCCGCATCACCGGCCCGTCGAGGATCGGCCAGCCGGCGTCGCGCAGCCGCGCGATCACCGCGTCGAGCGGCACCGAGGCGATGAAGCACAGGTCCTGCGAGCCCGGCACCGGAAGGTGCGCCTTCGGCTCGAACTCCGAACCCTGGACGTGCAGGTTGATCTTCTGGTTGCCGAAGCGGAACGCGTGTCGTTCGACGGGCGGCGTGCCGCCGACGAAGGTCTCGAGCGTCATGCCGAGCACCCGCGTGTAGAAGTCGACGCAGGCCTCGCGGCGCGACGTGGTGAGGACGAGGTGGTCGAGGTGGTCGATCATGGCTCGGTGCGAGGTGGCGTGGCGTGGGGCGAGGGCGAAGCGGGGGCTGCGTCGAGCGCCTCGTCCAGCAGGTCGAGTGCGGCGATCGCGAAGGCGACCATGTTCGATGCCCGGTCGTCGGCGTCGGTGCGCAGCGTGCGCTCCCGCAGGCAGGGCCCGTCCACCGCGAGGCAGGCGTGGCCCGCCGGATCGCCGTAGGTGTTGCCGGCAGGGCCCGCCGCGCCGGTCTCGGCGAGCCCCCAGGTGGCGGCGAAGCGCTCGCGCTGGTGGCGCGCCAGCAGCCGCGCGTAGGGCGGGCTCGACGAGCGCATGCCGGCGGTGTCCTCGGCGGTCAGCGCGGTCAGCAGGCGCCTCGCGCGGCGCGTGTATACCACCGCCCCGCCGAGGAAGTAGGCCGACGCGCCGGCGCGCGAGAGCAGGGCGGCGGCGATCAGGCCGCCGGCGGACGATTCGGCGACCGCGACGGTCTCGCCCCGTTCGGCGAGCCGGTCGCCGACGCGGCGGCCGCGCTCGAGGAGCGGGCCGAGGGCCGGTGGGGCGGGGTCGGGCACGGTGCGGATCCTGACGCGATGGAAGCGCGAGTCTGAGGGCCGTCGTGCGGGCGGGCAAGCCCGCGGTCCGCCTCGCCGATCCGGCGTCCGACGCGGGCACGGGGCGAGGGGCCGATGTGGCCGGCGGCTCCGGGCAGGCAGAATCGGGGTCCGGGCGTCGGCACGCAGCCCTCTCGCCGTCGATGGGAGGCCCATGACCGAATCCCTGCTGCTCGCCTGCACCCAGATCTCGACCTTCTGGGGGGCCACGCTGCTCACCCGGGCCAGCGGCTTCTTCTTCGAGCGCGACGGCCGCCTGCACGTCGTGACGAGCCGCCACGTGGTCTTCGACCCCGGGAACGCCCACGCGCCGGACCGCATCGGGATCGATGTCCACGTCGACCGCGTCGACCTCACCCGCGTCGCGACCGTCGCGCTGCCGCTCTACGACCGCGGCACGGCGACCTGGCGCCAGGCGACCGACACCGGCGGCGAGATCGACGTCGCGACGGTCCCGATCGACCGGGCCGCGCTGCCCTCGGGCGCGGCCTTCGAGGTGTTCACGCCGGACCACCTGCAGGCGAACCTCGACGAGGTGGAGATCGGCGCGCCGCTGTCGATCGTCGGCTTCCCGCTCGGCTTCCACGACACCACGCACCACCTGCCGGTGGCGCGGCAGGCTGCGGTCGCATCGGCCTTCGGGGTGCGCTTCCAGGGGCGGGGCTGGTTCCTCACCGACGCCCGCACGCACCGGGGCATGAGCGGGGCGCCGGTGGTGATGCGGGCGCCCGCGGGGGCGGCGGCCGGGACGCTGCCCTGGCGGCTGCTCGGCATCCACTCGACGCGGATGGACATGGGCTCGCGCGACCTGGTGCAGGACGAGTCGCTGGGGCTGAACGGCGCGTGGTATGCGGACGTGCTGCGGGCGCTGACGGAGGGGTGATCACTGCTGTCGTGGGTCTGGTGGGAAAAGGCCAACACCTTCCGGGAGGAACGCGAGGAAATCTTCCTGGCGTGGCAGCAGAGCGAACTGCACCTCCAGCAAGCGATGCAAACCATCGATCAGATGGCGGCCGTCGAACTCCCAGGTGTTGCCGCGCGGCGCGCAGAAGCCCTCGGTG
>JBAXJZ010000388.1:0-4663 GCA_037137595.1 Burkholderiales bacterium
CGTACGAGCGTCTGGCGCGCGAGCTGGCCACCGATCCGGCGCGCCTCGCGGCGATCCGCGCGCGGCTCGCCGAGGGCCGCGAGTCGGCGCCGCTCTTCGACAGCGCGCGCACCGCGCGCGAGCTCGACGCCCTCTACCTGCGGATGGCCGAGCGCCATCGCGCCGGCCTCGCCCCGGCGCCGCTGCCGCCGCGGGCGGTCTCCTGCGCGCCGCAGCGCCACGCGGCCGAGGAGGTCGGCGGACGGTGAGGGCGCTTGTCGGCCACACGGGGTTCGTCGGGCGTCACCTCGCGCGGCAGCGCGCCTGGGACGCGTTGTTCGACCGCCAGAACATCGACGCGATCCGCGGCCGCCGCTTCGAGCTGCTGGTCTGCGCGGGGCTGCCCGCCGACCGCTGGCGCGCCAACGGCAACCCGGGCGGCGATCGCAGCAACATGCTCGGCCTGGCCGGCGCGCTCGCCGACGTCGATGCCGACCGGGTCGTGCTGCTGTCGACGGTGGACGTCTATCCGGTGCCGATCGGCGTCGACGAGTCCACGCCGATCCAGGCCACGCACCGCGAGGCCTTCGGCGAACACCGGCTGGAGTTCGAGCACCGCCTGGCGGACCGTTTCCCCGTCTGCCACGTGCTGCGCCTGCCGACCGCGTTCGGCTCCGAGATGGGCCGCAACCCGCTCGACGACATGATCCGCCGTCGCGAGCTCGACGGCGTCGATCCGCGCGGCCTGATGCAGTGGTATCCGATCGACCGGCTCGCCGACGACATCGACGTCACGGTCTCGAACGGCGTGCGCGTGGTGAACCTGTGCAGCCAGCCCCTCGAGACCGGCCGCCTGCACCGAGAGTTCTTCGATGACCTGAGGATCGGCGGCCGTCCGGGCGCGCCGGAGCGGCGCGACGTGCGCACGCTGCACGGCCGCCTGTTCGGCGGCGACGACCACTACCTGATGTCCGCCGACGAGGCGGTGCACCGGATCGGCGGCTGGCTGCGCTCGCAGCCGCTGCCCGGTCCGTTCGGCGTCTGACGCCTGCTCAGCGGTCGCGCTGCGACGACGGGGTCGGCGCGGTGCGCCGCGGCGCGCCGAACATCCCCGCCGAGTCCTCGCGCCACCGGGCCTGACGCTCGAGGCTCGCGATCTGCCAGCGCAGGTGCTGGACCTGGGGATCGTCGGACCCCTGGAGCGCGAGGTGGCGTGCCAGCTGGGCGCGCAGCAGTTCGATCTGGGTCGACATCGGGATGCCTGCAAAGGGGGACTGACGGCATCCTAGGGCCGCCGGGCGGCGGGCCGAGTGAGAAACTGCTCGGACGGCGCGTCGGAGGAGGGCGCGCGTCGGCCCCGCGCGCTCAGCCCGGGCCGCGACCGCCCAGCCGCGCCACCATGAACCCGGCGGCCTGTGTCAGGTGCCTGCGCACCAGCGATTCGGCACGCTCGCCGTCGCCGCGCGCGACCGCCTCGAGGATCGCCTCGTGCTGGTCCCAGATGTCGCGCGGCTTCTCGTCGCGGATCAGCACCTCGCCCATCACGCGCTGGGTGTAGGTGAGGTGCGTCTCCAGCGCGGGCGCGATCAGCGGATTGCCCGAGAGGGCGTAGAGGAACTCGTGGAAGCGCATGTCGGCGGCGATCATCCGCGCGACCGAACCGGCCGCCACCGCCTTGCGGCCGGCCTCGATCAGCGCGGGGCCCGCCCGCGCCGCGCGCTCGGCGCCGAGCTCGGCGGCCCGGCGCGCGGCCAGCCCCTCGATCACCGCGCGGATGTCGTACATGTGCCGGACGTGCTCCGGGTCCAGCGGCGCGACCTGCAGGCCGCGGCCCGGCGCGTCCTGCAGCACGCCCTGGTTGCGCAGCAGCACCAGGGCCTGCTGCACCGGCTGGCGCGAGACGCCGAGCGCCTGCGCGACCTGCTCCTGGATGATGCGGTCGCCGGGCGCGAGCGCGCCGGACGCGATCTCCTCGAGCAGGGCGTCGCGGACCTGCTCGACGAGGTTGGGCTGCGGGGCGAGGGTCTTCATCGATGCCGAGGGAACGGGCCGGCCCCGGAGTCTAACGGCTCAGGCCACCTCGGCGAGGCGCGCGCGCAGGCTGCGATGCTGGACCTTGCCGGTGGCGGTGCGCGGCAGCTCGTGCTCGGCCATGAACCGCACCCCCTGCGGCCGCTTGTAGCCCGCGATCCGGCCGCGGCACCAGTCCACCAGCTCCGCCTCGGTGGCCTGCGCGCCGGCATGCAGCACCACCACCGCGTGGACCGCCTCGCCCCATTTCGGATGGGGCAGCCCCACCACCGCGACGTCCTTCACCTTGGGGTGGGCGCCGAGCACGCCCTCGACCTCGGACGGGTACACGTTCTCGCCGCCGCTGATGATCATGTTGCTCTTGCGGTCCACGAGGTGGATGAAGCCGTCGGCGTCGCGACGCGCCATGTCGCCCACCGAGCACCACTCGCCGCGGAACGCCTCGGCCGTCCTGTCCGGATCGTTCCAGTAGCCGTCGAACGCGTAGGGCGTGCGCGAGTAGAGCTCGCCGACCTCGCCGTCCGGCACCTCGCGGCCCTCCGGGTCGAGCAGCCGGATCGGGCCGGAGCCGGCCCACTCGCGTCCGACCGAGCCCAGCCGGTCGAGCTGCTCGTGAGGGCGCAGCAGCGTCACCCAGCCCGCCTCGGTCGAGCCGTACAGCTCGTGGAGGCGGCCGTTGCGGAAGTGCTCGAGGATCGCGAGCTTGGTCTCGCGCCGCGCGGGCGCCGAGGAGATCAGCAGCTTCTCCACGCGCGAGACGTCGTGGCGTGCCTTCACCGCGTCGGACAGGCCGAGCATCATGATGTAGTGCGTGGGCACCAGCGAGGTGAAGGTGATCCGCTCGGTCGCCAGCGTGGCCAGCAGCGCCTCGGGGTCGAAGCTGCGGCGGTCGTCGATCACGCAGGTGGCGCCCAGGTGCGCGAAGGTCTGCGCGAAGTACAGCGAGTTCGCGTGACACATCGGCATCACCAGCAGCGCCGTGTCGCGCGACGTGAAGCCCATCTCCAGCGCCGTGGCGAACGCGATCAGCGTGCTGCCCTCGTGGCTGCGGATCACGCCCTTGGGCCGGCCGGTGGTGCCCGAGGTGTACATCAGCGCGCTGGTGTCGGCCGGCGCCACGCGGACCGCGGGCGGCGATCCGCTCGCCGCGGCGAGCAGCGTCTCGTACGAGCGCCAGCCGGCGGGGATCGCGTCGCCCAACGCGATCCGGCCCTCGGCCGGCAGCGGCAGGGCCCCGTCGACCTGCGCGGCGAGCTCGTCCTGCGCGATCAGCGCGCGGGCGCCGCAGTGCCCGACGATGTAGGCGATCTCGGGCGGGGTGAGCCGGAAATTGATCGGGACCGCCACCAGCCCGGCGGCCGCGAGCCCCGCGTAGAACGTCATCCATTCCGCGCAGTTGTGGGCGAGCAGGGCGACCCGCTCGCCCGGGCGCAGGCCGAGCACGAGCAGCGCGTTGGCCAGCCGTGCGGCGCGCTCGTGCCACTGCGCGAAGCTCAGGCTGCCGCGCGAGTCGCGGACCGCGAGCCGGTCGGGCGCGAGGCGGGCATGGGTGGCGACCGCGTCGGCGAGGGTGAGCAGACGGTTCATGGGGGGCGGGCTCCGGGTGCCGGTTGTATGAACTCTGAATTCAGAATGCTACACTCCGGGCGACTTGTCCAGCCGGAGCCTCGCCATGACCCCGCCGCCCGTGACCGAACGCAGCGCCGCCGCGCTGATCGCCCGCTTCCTGAAGGCCCGCGGCGTCGACCGCGTGTTCGCGCTGTGCGGCGGGCACGTGATGCCGACCTGGATGCGCCTGGATGCGGAGGGCATCCGCATCGTCGACGTGCGCGACGAGCGCGCGGCGGTCTACATGGCCCACGCACACGCCGAACTCACCGGCGGACTCGGCGTGGCGCTCGTCACCGCCGGGCCGGGCGTCACCAACGCGATGACCGGCATCGCCAACGCACATGTCGCGCGTGCGCCGGTGCTCGTGCTGTCGGGCACGCCGCCGCGGCCGCAGGAGAACCGCGGCGCGCTGCAGGACATGGTCCACACCGCGTTCGTCGCGCCGCTCACGCGCTACGCCCGGACCGTGCGCGAGCCGGACCTCGTGCTGCAGGAGCTCGACGAGGCCGTGGCCCGCGCGCTGGGCGAGGGCGGCGAGCCGGGGCCGGTGTTCCTCGACTTCCCGGTCGACACGCTGCGCGCCGAGGTGAGCGCGGCCGTGGAGCTGCCCGAGCGGATGGCGCCGCCACCCCGTCGCCGCCTGCTGCCCGATCCCGACGCCGTGGACGAGGCCGTCGAGCTGCTGTGGGGCGCCCGCCGGCCGCTGGTGATCACCGGCCGCGGCGCCCGCGGCGCCGGGCCCGAGCTGCGCGCGCTGCTCGAGCGCACCGGCGCGCTGTACCTGGACACCGGCGAGAGCCGCGGACTGGTGTCCGACGGGCATCCGTCGGTGGTGGCGGCGATGCGCGGCACGGTGATGCAGCAGGCGGACGTGATCGTCACCGTGGGCCGCAAGCTCGACTTCCAGCTCGCCTACGGGTCGCCGGCCGTCTTCGGCGACGCGCGCTTCGTGCGCATCGCCGACACCGCGGCCGAGCTGCGCGACAACCGGCGCGGCGCGGTGGGCCTGCTCGCCACGCCCGCCGAGGCGCTGCGCGCGATG
>JBAXJZ010000389.1:0-4656 GCA_037137595.1 Burkholderiales bacterium
GCCTCCGCGGGCCGCGCCGCGCACCGAGCGCCCCGGGCCCCGCCCGTCCCATCCGCCGCGAGACCATGACCTCCGCACCCTCCGCCCCGCCGGGCGCGTGGCGCCGCTTCACGGCCGCCTACGCGTCCTTCCTCACCGGGCTGCTCGCCGCCTCCGTGGCGATCCTGGTGATACCCGTCTCGCTGCAGATCTTCTCGCGCTTCACCGAGCTGCTGCCGCACTACATCTGGACCGAGGAGATGGCCCGGTTCTGCCTGGTGTGGATGATCATGCTCGGCTCGATGATCGGCGTGCGCGAGGGCACGCACTTCATCGTCGACGTGTTCCCGTCGGCCACCGGGCGCTTCGGCGCCGCGCTCAACCTGTTCGCGTCGCTGGCCGTGCTGGTCTTCGCGCTGATCTTCGCGTGGTTCGGCGTCGAGTTCACGCGCTTCGCCTGGAACCGCACCTCCGAGCTCGCCGACCTGCCGCTGTGGACGATCCACGTGGCCTGGCCGGTCTGCGGCTTCACCTGGCTGGTGTTCCTCGGCGAGCACGTCGCCGCGCAATGGCGGACGCTGACGGGGAGGCCGGCATGAACCCGTCGCTCACCGCCGTCGCGCCGGGCACCGCGTCCTGGCTCCTGTTCGGCCTGTTCTTCCTGCTCATGTTCATGCGGGTGCCGGTCGCGATCGCGCTCGGCCTGGCCTGCCTGCCGCTGCTGCTGCTCGAGCCGAACCTCTCGCCGATGACGCTGGTCCAGGAGACGTTCAACTCCTACAACTCCTTCATCCTGCTCGCCGTGCCGTTCTTCCTGCTGACGGCGAACCTGATGAACATCGGCGGGATCACCGACCGGCTGGTGAAGCTGTCGCGCACGATGGTCGGTCACCTGCCGGGCAGCCTCGCGCAGATCAACGTGGTGCTGTCGATCTTCTTCGCGGGCATCTCGGGTTCGTCGACCGCCGACGCCGCGAGCCAGTCGAAGATCTTCATCGACGCCCAGCGCAAGGAAGGCTACGACGACAGCTTCTCGGTCGCGATCACCGCGGTGTCGGCGGTGCTCGCGGTGATCATCCCGCCGTCGATCCTGATGATCGTCTGGGGCGGCGTGCTGTCGGTGTCGATCGGCGCGCTGTTCCTCGCGGGCGTGATCCCCGGGCTGCTGATCGGCCTGGTGCAGATGGCGACGGTGCACGTCTATGCGAAGCGGCGCGGCTACCCCACCTACGGACGCTCGACGCTCAGGGAGTTCGTCACCTCGCTGCTGGTCTCGGTCCCCGCGCTGATGACGCCGGTCATCATCATCGGCGGCAAGATCTTCGGCTGGTTCACCGCCACCGAGTCGGCCTGCATCGCGGTGCTCTACGCCGGCGTGCTGTCGATGCTGGTCTACCGCGAGATGGACCTGAAGGGGCTCTACCTCGCGCTGACCGACACCGGCAAGCTCGCGGCGATCGCGCTCTTCTGCGTGGGCACCGCGAGCGCGTTCGGCTGGCTGCTCGCCTACTACCAGATCCCGAAGGCGATCCTCGAAGGCGTGTCGGCCTGGGGCATGGGCCTCTACCAGACCGGATTCTTCATCGCCGGGGTGTTCCTCGTCGTGGGCTGCTTCCTCGACGCGATCCCGGCGATCATCATCGTCGGCACGATCCTGCAGCCGCTCGCGCAGGCGGTGGGCATGGACCCGGTGCACTTCGCGATGATCGGCATCGTGTCGCTCGCCTTCGGCCTGGTCACGCCGCCCTACGGGCTGTGCCTGATGATCGCCTGCTCGGTGGCCGGCGTGCGGATGGTCGACACGCTGAAGGACACCTTCATCATGCTGATGCCGATGCTGGGCGTGCTGGTGCTGGTGATCGTCTGGCCCGATGTCGCGCTGATCCTGCCGAAGGTCTTCTCGCCGGAAATGATGAAGTGACGCTCCGCTGCGTCCCGCTGTCCCCGCGCTTCGGCCTGCAGGCCGAAGGCGTCGACCTCGCACGCGGGCTCGACGACGCGGCGTTCGCCGGGATCGAGTCCGCCTTCTACCGCGGCGGCGTGCTGGTGATCCGCGGCCAGCGGCTCGCGCCCGCGCAGTTCCACGCGTTCGCGAAGCGCGTGGGCCGCCCCGAACCGCACGTGATCGACCAGTTCCACCACCCGGAGCTGGCCGACATCCTGATCCTGTCGAACGTGCGGCGCGACGGCCGGCCCATCGGCCTGGCCGACGGCGGCACCTAATTCCACACCGACTACTCGTACCTCGACGTGCCGGCGCGCGCGACGATGCTGCACTCGATCACCGTGCCCCCGACGGGCGGCGAGACGCTGTTCGCCGACCAGCGCGCGGCGTACGACGACCTGCCCGACGCGATGAAGGCGCGGATCGACGGGCTGGTGGTGCGACACCACTACGGCAATCGCGACGACCTCGACACGCGCTCGCGCACGGTCGCCTCGCTGCTCACCGACGAGCAGGAGGCGCGGCTGCGCTGGGTGCGACATCCGCTGGTGCGCGTGCATCCGGTCACCGGCCGCCGTGCGCTCTATGCGGTCTCGGGCAGCTCCTTCGGCATCGACGGGATGCCCGACGACGAGGGCCGGGCGCTGCTCGACGAGCTGAAGGCGCACGCGCTGCAGCCGAAGTTCCGGCTGGCCGTGTCCTACGGCGTGGGCGACGTGGTGATGTGGGACAACCTGTCGCTGCTGCACTCGGCGACGCTGACCGACCCCGACGATCCGCGCACGCTCTGGCGGATCACGGTCAAGCCGCTGGGCGATCTGCCCGCCTGAGCGCCGGGTGCCGGGCCCGCCCGGGCCCGACCTCGCTGCGACGGGCCCGCCGCGGCCGCCGCTCAGCGCGGGACGATCTTCGCGCCGGTGATCTGCTCCTGCGCCTCGACCAGCGAGGGCACGAACTTGCGGCCGTGCCCGAGCGCGCTGGCGAGCGCCAGCGACTGGTGGACCGCCTCGCCGACCACCGTCGGCACCGCGAGCCCCTCGGCGAGGTGCGTGTAGTAGCGGATGTCCTTGCGGGCGTTGTCCAGCTCGAACTTCAGGCCGGCGAGGTCGCCGGAGAGCGTCTTCGCCATCGCCTGGAACATGCCGGAATTCACCGCGCCGGCCGACACCAGCTCGACCAGCCGCTGCGGGTCGATGCCGGCGCGCCGGCCCACCGCGAAGGCCTCGGCGGTGGCCGTGCAGATCGCCTGGCCGATGAAGTTGTTCAGCAGCTTGATGACGTGGCCCGCCCCCGGTCCGCCGACGTGGAAGACGTTCTCGGCGAAGCGGCGGATCACCGGCTCGAGCCGCGCGAAGGTCTCGTCGTCGGCGCCCACCATCACGTTGAGCCGGCCCTGCTCGGCCTCCACGGGCGTGCGCGCGAGCGGCGCGTCGACGAAGTGCGCGCCGGCCTCGGCCGCGAGCGCACGCAGCCGCGACGTGGCGTCGGGTTCGCTGGTCGAGCAGTCGACGATCGTCAGGCCCGGGCGCTTCGTCGACAGCAGACCGTCGGCGCCGGTGACCACCGCCTCGACCTGCGGCGAGCCGGTCACGCAGAGGAAGACGATGTCGCACTGCGCGGCGAGCGCCGCGGGGCTCGGCGCCTCGGTCGCGCCGGCGGCGAGCAGGTCGGCGACGCGCTCGCGGTTGCGATGCACGGTGAGGGCGAGGGGGTGGCCCTTCGCGAGCAGGTTCTTCGCCATGCCGTGGCCCATCAGGCCCGATGCGCCGATGAATCCGATGCGCTCCATGCGGTGGTCTCCTCGTGGTCGAAGCCGCGAGCCTAGCGCGGCGCGGCGCCTACCTCGCGTCGCAGGGTGGCCAGCAGTTTCATTCCGGCGCGTCCGTCCTGCGGCGCCATGCCGAGCCGCGCCTGCTCCTCGCGGATCGCGCGGCGCGTGACGCTGCCGATCAGGCCGTCGGCCTCGCCGATCGCGTGGCCGCGCGCGAGCAGCAGGGTCTGCAGCTCGCGACGCTCGGCGCGCGACAGGCCGGGATCGTCGGTGGGCCAGGGCGTGGCGAAGGGCCCGCCGCCGCGCAGCCGGTCGGCGAGGTGCGCGATCGCGAGCGCGTAGCTCTCGGCCGCGTTGTACGCGTAGATCGCGTCGAAGTTGCGCAGCACCACGAAGGCCGGGCCGGCGGGGCCGGCCGGCAGCAGCACCGCGGCCGGGGTCGGCGAGGCCTCGAGCGGTCGCCCGTCGACGCGCTTCACGCCGCGCGCGACCCAGTCGGCGAGCGGCCGTCGCTTGGTGCGACCGGCGAGCGACGCGTCGAAGCCCTCGGGCAGTCTCACCTCCCAGCCCCAGGGCTCGCCGCTGCGCCATCCGGCGCGCCTCAGGTAGTTCGCGGTCGAGCCCAGCGCGTCGGGCACGGTGTCGACGACGTCGCGGCGGCCATCGCCATCGAAGTCCACCGCCGACTCGAGGAAGGTGGTGGGCATGAACTGCGTCTGGCCGAACGCGCCCGCCCACGAGCCGGTGAAGCGCTCCGGCACGACGTGACCGTCGGCGAGGATGCGCAGCGCCGCCATCAGCTGGTCCTTGAAGAACGCCTGTCGGCGGCCCTCGCAGGACAGCGTGGCGAGCGAGCGCACGACCGGCTTGCGGCCGACCGAGCGTCCGAAGTCGCTCTCCACGCCCCAGACGGCGACCACGGTGGCGCGGTCCACGCCGTGGCGGGCCTCCACGCCGGCCA
>JBAXJZ010000390.1:0-4647 GCA_037137595.1 Burkholderiales bacterium
ATCATCCAATGGGTCACTTCCGGGTGGAACTGCAGGCCATAGGCCGAGCGACCAAACTTGATAGCCTGCACCTCGAAAGCATCGCCCGTCGCGAGCAATTCTGAGCCGCAGGGCCGCTCGAAGCCGCCGCGACCACGGCGCGACGCGGGTTTCCGGGCAGGAGGACATGGTCCGATGCTACCCGATCCGACCGCTCCGCCCGTCGCGATCCGGGGCTCGGCCGTCGGCTTGACCCTGGGGGGGCGAATCCCTACCATCGGTCCATGGAAGACGAACTGCAGGCGCTGCAGGAGCGCATCGAGCGCCTGCTCCAGGGAGCCCGTCGGCTCGCCGACGAGAACGGTCGGCTGAAGGCGGAACTCGCCGAGTCGCAGGAGGCCCGTCGGCGCGTCGAGCGCCGGATGAGCGAGGCCCGCAGCCGCGTCGAGGCCGCCCTGTCCCGCCTGCCCGCCCTGACCGACGACGCGCGCGACGCGGCCCACTGAGATGGACCAGATCGACGTCCGCATCCTCGATCGCGACTACCGCCTCGCGGTACCCGCGGACGAGAAGGCGCGCCTGCTCGACGCGGTGCGGGTGGTCGACGAGAAGATGCGCTCGATCCGAGACGCCGGTCGCGTCGCCGGCGTCGACCGGATCGCGGTCATGGCCGCGCTCCAGCTCGCGCACGACCTGATCGACGCCCGCGAGGCCGCCGCGGCCGCGCCGCAGGCCGACGCCAGCCGCCGCATCCGCGCGATGACCGAGGAGCTCGACGTCGAGCTCCGCAGGCAGGACTCGCTGTTCTGACGGTCCGTGGTTCGGCCGCATCGCGGCCGGCCTAGTCCCTACGGCGCATCGGCCGATCGTCGGCCCGGCTTTGTTTCCCTCTCCACCCGCACTACAATCGGTTCAACCCTGCGGTGTTCGCTTAGGCCATACATTCCTTGAACCAATGCGAAAGCACCCAGGCCGCGGGTCAATGTTGTGCGTCACTGTTGCGATCGTCCCTCGTCGGACGAACCTGATGTGATGCCACTCGCGGCCGCCCTGAACTTCACGGTTCAGGATGCTGGTCGACCGGCACAGGCGGGGTCCCCCATTCCTCACGGCACGCGCTGACGCGCGTGCCCCGCGCGGCGGGCGCTCTGGCGCCCCGCGCTCTCCGGCGTCCCACCATGACCGACCGCGTCGAGCGGCGCTTCTGGCTGATGAAGTCCGAGCCCGAGGAGTGCTCGATCGACGACGCGCTCGCCGCGACGCAGGCCACGGTCCCCTGGGTCGGCGTGCGCAACTATCAGGCGCGCAACTTCATGCGCGACGCGATGCGCGTCGGCGACGGTGTGGTCTTCTGGCATTCGGGCTGCGTGCCGCCCGGCATCGCGGGCCTGGCCGAGGTCGCTTCGGCATCCTATCCGGACCCGACCCAGTTCGACCCCGCGTCGCCCTACTTCGATCCCGCCGCGAAGGCCGACGCGCCGCGCTGGATGCTGGTCGACGTTCGGGCGCTGCGCCGCACGCGTTTCGTCGAACCCGGCGAACTTCGCACCCATCCCACGCTGGCGGCGATGCAGGTGCTGAAGCGCGGCAACCGGCTCTCGATCACCCCGGTGTCGCCCGACGAGTGGAACGCGCTGCAGGCGCTGCTCGCCTGAGCGACCCGCGGTCGCGCGGTACACTGCGCGCCCCGCCCGCCCTGCCCCGGCGCCGCCCGAGCGGCGCGTGCCCATGACCGTCACGATCGTCGTCGCGCTGCTGGTGCTGGGCGCGTTCACCGGTTTCGCCGCCGGACTGCTCGGCATCGGCGGCGGCATGATGATGGTGCCGTTCATGTCGATGGTGCTCGACGCGATCGGGTTCCCGCACGACGAGGTGGTCAAGGTCGCGATCGCCACCTCGCTGACCACCATCGTCTTCACGTCGATCTCCAGCGTCCGCGCGCATCACGCGCGCGGCGCGGTCCGCTGGGACGTGGTGCGCTCGCTCGCGCCCGGCATCCTCGCCGGATCGCTGCTCGCCGCGCAGCTGGCGCACGCGGTGCCGGGCCGCGCGCTCGCCGCGTTCTTCGGCCTCTTCATCGGCTGGTCGGCCCTGAGGATGCTCTCGAGCCGGCCGCCTTCGCCCGACCGGCAGCTGCCCGGAGCCGCGGGGATGTTCGGCGCGGGCACGGCGATCGGCGCGCTGTCGGCGCTGCTGGGCGCGGGCGGCGCGTTCATGACCGTGCCCTTCCTCGCGCGACGCAACCTGCCGATGATCTCGGCGGTGGCGAGCAGCGCAGCCTGCGGCTTCCCGATCGCGGTCGCCGGGGCGATCGGGTACGCGTGGGCCGGTCGCGACCTGCACCTGCCCGGCGGCACCATCGGCTACGTCTACCTGCCCGCGCTCGCCTGCATCTCGGTGGCCAGCGTCACCACCGCGCCCTGGGGCGCGCGCGTGGCGCACGCGCTGCCCACGCGGACCCTCAGGCGGGTCTTCGCGGTCCTGCTGCTGTCGCTCGCCGTCTACATGCTGTGGCGGGCGGTCCGGGACTGAATCACTCGGCGTAGCGCTTGCGCAGCTCGTTCTTCTGGACCTTGCCCATCGCGTTGCGCGGCAGCTCGTCGACGACGTGCACGCGCTTGGGCACCTTGAAGCCCGCGATCCGCGACTTGAGCGCCGCGATGATCGCCGCCTCGTCGAGGGCCGCCCCGGGCTTGCGGACGACCACCGCGGTGACCGCCTCGCCGAAGTCGCGGTGCGGCACGCCGATCACCGCCGACTCGGCCACGCCATCCATGTCGTCGAGGTAGGACTCGATCTCCTTCGGATAGACGTTGTAGCCGCCGGTGATGATCAGGTCCTTGCTGCGGCCGACGATCGTCAGGTAGCCGTTGGCGTCCCACCGCCCCACGTCACCGGTGCTGAACCAGCCGTCCGCGGTGAACTCCTCCCGGGTCTTCTCCGGCATCCGCCAGTAGCCCGAGAACACGTTCGGGCCCTTGACCTGGATGCCGCCGATCTCGGGCGCGGCGAGCGCGCGGCCGGCGTCGTCGACCACGCGCACCGACACGCCCGGCAACGGCAGGCCGACCGTGCCGCCGACGCGGTTTCCGTCGTACGGGTTGGAGGTCAGCATGATCGTCTCGCTCATGCCGTAGCGCTCGAGGATCCGCTGCCCCGTGCGCGCCTCGAACTGCCTGAAGGTGTCGGTCAGCAGCGGGGCCGAACCCGAGATGAAGAGCCGCATCGACGCGGTGGCCTGCGCGTCGAACGACGGCTCGTCGAGAAGCCGCACGTACATCGTCGGCACGCCCATGAAGACGGTGGCGCCCGCCATCCGGCGCACCACCTCCTTCGGGTCGAACTTCGGCAGCCAGATCATCTTGCTGCCGGACATCAGCGCGCCGTGCGAGGCGACGAACAGACCGTGCACGTGGAAGATCGGCAGCGCGTGCAGCAGCACGTCGCCCCGTCGCCAGCGCCAGTAGGTGTTCAGCACCAGCGCGTTCGACGACAGGTTGCCGTGCGTCAGCATCGCGCCCTTGCTGCGGCCGGTGGTGCCCGACGTGTAGAGGATCGCCGCGAGATCGGAGGCCTTGCGGGCGACCGTGCGGAACGCATCCTTCTTCGGCGCGGCGGCCTCGAGCAGCGTGCCGCGGCCGTCGTCGGACAGCGTGTAGACCCGCTTCGTGCCGCGCGCCTTCGCGATCGGCTCGATCCACGCGCGGTTGCCCGGCGTGCACACCACCACCGCAGGCTCGGCGTTCTCGACGAAGTAGTCGATCTCCGCCTGCTGGTAGGCCGAATTCAGCGGCAGGAACACGTGCCCGGCGCGCAGCGTGGCGAGGTACAGGCACAGCGCCTCGACCGACTTGTCGACCTGCACCGCGACCCGCGAGCCGGCCGGCAGCTTCAGCGACGCGAGCAGGTTCGCGATGCGGCCGGTGGCGCGGTCGAGGTCCCGCCAGGACCAGTAGCGGCCGTCGTGGGTCTCGATCGCGCAGGCATCCGCATCCGCGGGGAAACGCGCGGCGATCAGGGCGTAGAGGTTCTCGTTCATGGGATCGGGTCGCCCTCGCGGGCGTGGGGGAGTCGGATCAGTCGAGCTTCGCGCCGGAATCCTTGACGGCCTTCGCCCACTTGGCGATCTCGGCGGTGACGAACTGCTGCATCACCTCGGGGGGCTGGCCGCCGGGCTCGGCACCCAGCGAGTTCCACATGTCCTTCAGCTCCGAGCCGGCCAGGGCCTTCGCGACTTCCTGCTGCAGCCGCGAGACGACGTCGCGCGGGGTGCCGGCGGGCGCCCAGATCGCGTACCAGGTCCGCGCGTCGTAGCCGGTCACGCCCTTCTCGGCCAGGGTCGGCACGTCGGGCAGCGCGAACGAGCGCTTGTCGCTCGTGACCGCGAGCGGCACCAGCTTGCCTGCCCGGATGTGCGGCATCGAGCTGCCCAGGCCGTCGAACATCAGGTCGACCTGGCCGGCGAGCAGGTCCTGCAGCGCCGGCCCCGCGCCGCGGTAGGGGATGTGGGTGATGAAGGTCCGGGTCAGCGTCTTGTAGAGCTCCACCGTCAGGTGGTGCGAGGTGCCGTTGCCCGCCGAGCCGTAGTTCAGGCGCCCCGGATTCGCCTTCAGGTACTTGAAGAACTCGTCGTAGGTCTTGAACGGATGGCGCGCGGGATTGATCACC
>JBAXJZ010000391.1:0-4623 GCA_037137595.1 Burkholderiales bacterium
CACCCAGCCGCCGAAGACGTCGCCGTTGCCGTTCAGGTCGGCGGGCATGGGCACGACACGCAGCGTCAGGTCGTGTCCGGCGGGGGCGATCGGCTCGTTGTGCATCGGAACTCGCGGCGGAGGTCGGCGGGGCCGGTGCGGTACCCTGTGAGGCCGACCGGAAGGCCCACGCTACACCGGACCGCCCGGCCCGCCAAGCCGGCCGGCCGCGCCGCAGGACGCCGCCATCGCGCGACGCCGCCGCGGCGGGCGCCGCCCTCCGGCCGCACGCTCCCCCCGACGGATCTCCCGACCCGATGCGCCGACACGCCGACTCGTCCCCTCCCGCCGCCGGCCCCCGCCCGCGCAACCGTTCCGACTGGGAGACGCTCAGGAGCCTGCTGCCCTACCTGTGGGCCTACCGCTGGCGCGTCTCGCTCGCGATCGCCTGCCTGGTCGCGGCCAAGGCGGCCACCGTCGGCGTGCCGGTGCTGCTCAAGCAGATCGTCGACCGTCTCGCGCCCGTGGCCGGCGAGGCCGCGCCGCTGCTCGCGATCCCGCTGGGGCTGCTGGTCGCCTACGGCGCGCTGCGGCTGGCCTCCACGGCCTTCACCGAACTGCGCGAGTTCGTGTTCGCGAAGGTCACCCAGCGCGCGGTCCGCACGATCGCGCTGCAGGTCTTCCGCCACCTGCACGCGCTGTCGCTGCGCTTCCACCTCGAGCGGCAGACCGGCGGACTCACCCGCGACATCGAGCGCGGCACGCGCGGCATCTCGAGCCTGGTCTCGTACACGCTCTACTCGATCCTGCCGACGCTGGTCGAGATCTCGCTGGTGCTGGGCTACCTGGTGCTGCACTACGACGTCTGGTTCGCGGGCATCACCGGCGCGGCGCTCGCGCTCTACATCGCCTACACCGTGGGCGTGACCGAGTGGCGGACCGAGTTCCGCCGCTCGATGAACGACCTCGACTCGAAGGCCAACGTCCGCGCGATCGACTCGCTGCTCAACTACGAGACGGTCAAGTACTTCGGCAACGAGGACTTCGAGGCGCGCCGCTACGACGACAGCATGCAGCGCTGGGAGCGCGCGGCGGTGCGCTCGCAGACCTCGCTGTCGGTGCTCAACGTGGGGCAGGCCGCGATCATCGCGGTGGCGGTCACGCTGATGGTCTGGCGCGCGACGGTGGGCGTGGTCGAGGGGCGGATGACGATCGGCGACCTGGTGCTGGTCAACGCGTTCATGATCCAGCTCTACATGCCGCTGAACTTCCTCGGCGTGCTCTACCGCGAGATCAAGCAGAGCCTGGCCGACATGGAGCGGCTCTTCGGCCTGCTCGACGCGCACCGCGAGGTCGACGACGCGCCGGGTGCGACGCCGCTGGCACTCTCCGGGGCGCCCGAGCTGCGCTTCGAGCACGTGGCCTTCGCGTACGAGCCGTCGCGGCAGATCCTGCACGACCTGAGCTTCACCGTGCCCGCGGGCACCACCACCGCCGTGGTGGGCGCGAGCGGCGCCGGCAAGTCGACGCTCGCCCGGCTGCTGTTCCGCTTCTACGACGTGACCGGCGGCCGCATCACGCTCGACGGGCAGGACCTGCGCGCGGTCACGCAGTCGAGCCTGCGCGCGGCGATCGGCATCGTTCCGCAGGACACGGTGCTCTTCAACGACAGCCTGCGCTACAACGTCGGCTACGGCCGGCCGGGCGCCGGCGACGACGAGATCGAGGCGGCGGCGCGCGCCGCGCAGCTGTCGGCGTTCATCGCGTCGCTGCCGCAGGGCTGGGAGACGCCGGTGGGCGAGCGCGGGCTGAAGCTCTCGGGCGGCGAGAAGCAGCGGGTGGCGATCGCGCGGATGCTGCTGAAGAACCCGCCGGTGCTGGTGCTCGACGAGGCCACCTCGGCGCTCGATTCGCGCAACGAGGCCGCGATCCAGGAGGCGCTGCGCGCGGTGGCCGCGCACCGGACCACGCTGGTGATCGCGCACCGCCTCTCGACCATCGTGGATGCCGACCAGATCCTGGTGATGGACGCCGGCCGCATCGTCGAGCGCGGCCGCCACGACGAGCTGCTCGCCCGCGGCGGGCGCTACGCCGAGCTGTGGGCGATGCAGGCGCGCGAGGAGTCGGATCCGGCGGCGGGCGAGGGCGCGGCGCTGCCGGCCTGACGCGGGCCGGTTCCGGGGCCGGACCGCCCGCCGGCCGGTCCTCCGCGAGACCGGTGCGCCGCTCCCGATCGCGGTGCGCGGCGCACACCCGCGTGCGCGCGGCCCGCCCCGCCCCGGGTCAGAACTCGACCTCGAGCTCCTCGATGTCCTCGGGCTCGGCCTGCGCCGCGGCGATCCAGGCCTGCATGTCGGGCATCGCCATGATCGTGTCCCGATAGGCGGCGGCCGCCGGCGGCAGTGCGACGTCGTAGGTGACGAAGCGGGTGGCGACCGGCGCGTACATCGCGTCGGCGAGCGTGGGCTTCGCGCCGAACAGCCACGGCCCGCCCCAGCGCGCCAGGCATTCGGTCCAGATCTCGACCACGCGGTCGATGTCGGCCTGCGCGCGCGACCAGACCTTGAAGCCCGGGAAGCGGGCCTTCAGGTTCATCGGCAGCGCGGTCCGCATCGAGACGAAGCCGGAGTGCATCTCGCCGCAGATCGCGCGGCAATGAGCGCGCGCGGCGCGGTCGGCCGGCAGCAGGCCGGCCTTGGGCTTCACCTCGTTCAGGTACTCGCCGATGGCGAGCACGTCCCAGACGACCGTGCCGTCGTGCTCGAGCTTCGGCACGCGGATCGACGACGACAGCAGCAGGATGTCGGCGCGCATCTCCGGGTCGTCCGGCGAGATGGCGCGTTCCTCGACCGCGAGGCCGGCCATCCGCGTCATCAGCCAGCCGCGCAGCGACCACGACGAGTAGTTCCTGCTGGTGATCGTGAGGATGGCCTTGTTGCCCATCGTCGAGCCGCTCCGAGTCGAATGGAGACGAGCGCCGTCCGCCGGCGCGCGATGCACCGTTCTCGCAAGCGCCGTGCCAGGACGGGGCACGCGACTGGCACGGTCGTTGCAGCTTCGCCGTCCGTCCCCCGACGACCGACCCGATGCTCTATCACGCCTACCAGGGATTCACCGACCTCATGGCGCCGGCACGCGCCTGGGCGAGGGTGATGCAGGGCGCGCTCGACGTGCCGATGCCGCACGGGCCGACCGCCGACTGGGCGCGGCGCACGCGCGCGGCCTGCGAGGTCTTCTCGCGGCTGGCGCTGACCCACGGCCGCCCTCCGTTCGGCATCGACGTCGCGGACACGCCCGAGGGCCCGGTGCCGGTCGTCGAGGAGGCGACGCTGCGCACGCCGTTCTGCACGCTGCTGCACTTCCGCAAGCCCCCGGTCGATCCGCCGCAGCCGCGCGTGCTGATCGTCGCGCCGATGTCGGGGCACTTCGCGACGCTGCTGCGCGGCACGGTGCGCACGATGCTGCGCGACCACGACGTCTGGATCACCGACTGGCACAACGCGCGCGACGTGCCGATCGGCGAGGGCGCGTTCGGCCTCGAGGACTACGTGACGCACCTGATCACGTTCCTGGAGACGCTCGGCCCCGGCTCGCACGTGCTCGCGGTCTGCCAGCCGACGGTGCCCACGCTCGCCGCGGTGGCGGTGATGTCGGAGCTCAAGCACGTCGCGGTGCCGCGGACGATGACGCTGATGGCGGGTCCGATCGACGTGCGGATCAACCCGACCGAGGTGAACCGGCTCGCCACCGAGCGGCCGATCGGCTGGTTCGAACGCAACCTGATCTCGACGGTGCCGCTGCGCCACCGCGGCGCGCTGCGGCGTGTCTATCCGGGGTTCGTGCAGATCTCGGCCTTCATGTCGATGAACGCCGACCGCCACCGCAAGGCCTTCGAGGACCTGTACCGGCATCTGGTCGAAGGCGACGAGACCGCGGCCGACACCATCCGCACGTTCTACGAGGAGTACTTCGCGATGGCCGACATGCCCGCGGAGTTCTACCTGCAGACCGTCGAGCGGATCTTCCAGAAGGCCGAGCTCGCGGCGCGCACGCTGACCTATCGAGGTCGGCTCGTGAACTGCGACGCGATCTTCCGCACCGCGCTGCTGACGATCGAGGGCGAGAAGGACGACATCTGCAGCATCGGCCAGACCGTGGCCGCGCAGGAGCTGTGCGGCCGGATCCGTCCGTTCATGCGGCAGCACCACGTCCAGACGGGCGTGGGGCACTACGGCGTCTTCAACGGCCGGCGCTGGGAGAACGCGATCTACCCGGTGGTGCGCGACTTCGTCTTCGCACACGGCGCGCGCTGAGCGGCCCGCGCGGGTCGGCCCGTCGGGCCCGCCCGGGCGGCACGGCGCACGCGCCGCGACACGCCGCCTCAGACGTCCAGCGCCACCACCCAGACCGCCCCGACCTGCCAGGCGCGCGCCGTCCTGCCGACGCGCGCCGCATCGGCGGCCAGCGCCGTGCCCGAGGCGTCGCGCAGCGAGACCGCGCTCCACGGCAGGCGCCGGCCGGCGATCGTCAGCGCGTCGGCGTCGACCGACTCGACGGGGCCCGCGAGATCGGGCGTGCCCGCGGGCAGCGGCACGGCCGTCGAGCCCGACGAGCTCGGCAGCGGGGCCGCGGGCGTCTGCGGAC
>JBAXJZ010000392.1:0-4614 GCA_037137595.1 Burkholderiales bacterium
GCGCTCGCGCCGTATCCCGGCCAGCTGGCCGAGGGGCCGGCGGTCGACCGCCGGCTGCCCACGCCGCCGGCGCCGCCCGAAGCGCCCGCCACCGAGGCGACCGACGGCACGAGCGTCGCGCGCGACCCGATGCTGGCGAACGCGTCGGTGATGATGATCGACGACGAGCCGATCCTGGTCGAGCTCGTCCGCGCGTTCCTCGAGGACGCCGGCTACCGCGACTTCCGCGGCGAGACCGACCCGATCGCCGCGCTCAAGCGCCTGCGCGAGACGCCGCCCGACGTGCTGCTGCTCGACCTGATGATGCCGGGCCTGTCGGGCTTCGAGGTGCTGCGCAGCGTGCGCGCCGAGCCGCAGCTGAAGATGATCCCGGTCATCGTGATGACCTCGGCGAGCGACGCGCGGACCAAGCTGCGCGTGCTCGAGCTCGGCGCCACCGACTTCCTCGAGAAGCCGGTCGATCCGTCGGAGCTCGTCCTGCGGCTGCGCAACACGCTCGCCTTCAAGGCGATGCGCGACCGCAGCACCTGGTTCGACGTGTCCACCGGGCTGCCGAACCGGCGGCTGATGCTGACCCACACCTCGAGCACGCTGCGACGCGCGGCGCGGCGCGAGGAGCTGTGCGGGCTGCTGCAGATCGAGATCGGGCGCGTCCGGCAGCTGAGCGAGACGCTCGGCCACCGCGCGGCCGACGAGGCGATCCGCACGATCGCGCAGCGCATCTCGCGCTGCGTGCGCAGCGGCGAGACGGTCGGTCGCGTGGGCGACGACGTCGCCGGGCCGATGGTCTCGCGGACCGGTCCCGAGGAGTTCGCCGCGCTGCTGCCGGCGCTGCGCCGGATCGAGGACGCGGCCGGCATCGCCCGACGCCTGCTCGCCACGGTCGCGCAACCGCTGCAGATCGAGGGCCACGACTGGTATCCGCAGGTGTCGATCGGCATCGCGGGCTCGCCGGCCGATGCCACCGAGGCCGAGGCGCTGCTGCGCTGCGCGCGGGCCGCGGCCTCCTCCGTACGCGGACGGCCCGGCAACGGCTACGGCTTCTACAGCGCGCAGCTCAACGCGCAGTCGCTTGCGCGGCTCACGCTCGAGGCGCAGCTGCGGCGCGCGCTCGAGCGCAGCGAGTTCGAGCTCCACTACCAGCCGAAGGTCGCGACCGAGTCCGGCCGCGTGACCGGCTGCGAGGCGCTGATCCGCTGGCGGCATCCCGAGCGCGGGCTGGTCGCGCCGGGCGAGTTCATCCCGGTCGCCGAGGAGGCGGGGCTGATCGTCGAGCTGGGCACCTGGGTCATCAACGAGGCCTGCCGCGCCGCGCGCCGCTGGGCCGACGCCGGCCATCCGGGCCGCGTCGCGGTCAACGTCGCCGCGCCGCATTTCCGCGAGGGGCGGCTGCTGCGCGACATCGACCGCGCGCTGGCCGCCACCGGCCTGCCGCCGCGGCTGCTGACGGTCGAGCTGACCGAGAGCATGGTGATGCAGGGCGCCGACGACGGCATCGAGACGCTGAACCAGCTGAAGTCGCTCGGCGTGTCGATCTCGCTCGACGACTTCGGTACCGGCTACTCGTCGCTCGCCTACCTGAAGCGGATGCCGATCGACGAGCTGAAGATCGACCGCTCCTTCGTCGCCGGCCTGCCGGCGGACAACGACAACGGCGCGATCGTCCGCGCGATCGTCGGCCTCGCGGCCAGCCTCGGCCTCGAGGTGATCGCCGAGGGCGTCGAGACCGCCGAGCAGGCGGACTACCTCGTCGGCGTCGGCTGCCGGTCGGTGCAGGGCTGGCTCTACAGCCGCGCCGTGCCCGAGCCGGCCTTCGTCGAGCTGCTGCGCAAGGGCGTGATCCCGCGCGGCTGAGCGCGGCGTGCGCCGTGCCGCTCGGGGCGTCAGGGGCGCTCGGGGCGTTCGTGCCGCTCGGTGCGCTCAGGCCGTTCAGGTCGCTCGGGCCGTTCAGGTTGCTCGGGCCGTTCAGGTCGCTCGGGCCTTCAGGTCGCTCGGGCGGTTCAGGTCGCTCGGGTCGTTCGGGCCGTTCAGGCCGCGCGGTCCGGCGACAGCGCGTCCCCGAGCCCGACCGGCGACGGCGCCGCCGCGACGATCCGCGAGAACAGCGCACGGAATGCCTCCAGCGGCGGATGCCCGGTCAGCGGATCGCGGTTGTCCGCGAACGCGGCGTCGATCGAGGCCCACTCCGCGGTCGACAGTGCGCGGTCCGCGAACGGCAGCACCTCGCGTTCCTCCACGTCCATGTGCCTCAGGTAGCCCGCGACGTAGCGCTCCACGGCGTCGGCGAACGCCGGCAGCCGCGCGGCGCCGAGCTGCTCGACCTCGAGCAGCGCCATCCCGAGCCGCAGCACCGCGTCCTCGCCGCGGCCGTGTTCGGCATCGAGCCGGTCCAGCACCTCCAGCGGCGCGCCCGGCTTGCGGCGCAGCGCGTCGAACAGCAGCTCGCTCTCCTTCGGATGGTGAAGCCGCTCGGGGAACGCGTGCACGTAGAAGACCATCGCGCGCAGCACGCCGAGGTCGGGGCGCAGGCCGCGGACGCGCCAGTCGCGGACCAGCGTGCGCAGCGCGGTCAGCATGCCGGCGAGCGCGCGGTGCTCGTCGCGGATCACGTCGAGGGCGCGTGCGGTCATCGGAGTCTCCCGGAGTGTCGCGAGGCGGTGGTCGGGTGACCAGTATCGCGACCCGGCGGCGACGGGCGCTTGACCCGCATCAAGCCGCCGTGCCGGCTGCGTAGAATGCGGGCACCCCTCGCGTCCGGAAGTCCGCCGCCATGACCGACACCCGACGGCCTGCCGCGGTCGCCCGCGCCGAGACGTTCGCCGTGTCGTGCGGCGCCCGCGTCGAGACGTTCGCCGCGACGTGCGTCGCCCGCGCCGCGACGCTCGCCGTGTCGCGCGTCGCCCGCGCCGCGACGTTCGCCGTGTCGTGCGTCGCCCGCGCCGCCGTGTGCGTCGCACTGGGCGTCCCCGGCGCCGCGGCCGTCGCCCAGGACACACGCGGCTGCGCGTCGATCGACGACGACCGGCTTCGTCTCGACTGTTACGACCGCGCGGCCGGCCGGGTCCCGCGGGGCGCGACCGTGCCCGAGCCCGCCGCGACCCGCGCCACGCCCGCCTCGCCCGGCACCGTCCCCGGCGCGCCGCTGCCCGGCTCGGCCACGCCCGCGCTGCCCACGCTCGACGAGGCGGCCAGGCTCGCGCGCGACGAGCGACGCGCGCGCGGCGGCACGCTCGGCGAGCGCTGGGAACTCGATCCCGGCACCAGGCAGGGCCGCTTCCTGCTGCGGCCGTACAAGCCGATGTACGTGCTGCCGGTGCACTGGTCGAACTCGCCGAACCAGACGCCCACCAGCGAGGGCGCGGGCAACTCCGTGTCCCGCCCGCAGGGACTGTCGGCGACCGAGGCCGCGTTCCAGATCAGCCTGAAGTCGAAGGTCTGGGAAACCGTGGGCGACACCAACCTCGACATCTGGCTCGGCTACACGCAGAAGTCGCACTGGCAGGTCTACACGCCCGCGCTGTCGCGGCCGTTCCGCGAGACCAACTACGAGCCCGAGATCTTCGGCATCTGGGGCCTGGACCAGCCGCTGTTCGCAGGCTGGCGGGCGCGCTTCGTCGGCCTCGGCCTGAACCACCAGTCCAACGGCCGCAGCGAGCCGCTGTCGCGCAGCTGGAACCGCGTGATCGTGCAGGCCGGCTTCGAGAACGGGGACTGGTCGCTGCTGCTGCGGCCGTGGTGGCGGCTGCGCGAGGCGCCCGAGGTCGACGACAACCCAGGCATCGAGAACTGGATCGGCCGCGGCGAGCTGGTGCTCACGCGTCGTGCCGGCGCCCACCAGCTGAGCCTGCAGCTGCGCCACTCGCTGAAGACCGGCGACCTGGCGCGGGGCAGCGCGACCCTGGACTGGGCCTTTCCGCTGTCGAGCTACCTGAAGGGGCACGTCCAGCTGTTTTCCGGCTATGGTGAAACCCTGATCGACTTCAACCACCGGCAGACCACGATCGGACTCGGGGTCTCGCTGGTCGAATGGCAGTAGACGAACCGACCCATCCCAGGAGACGAGACCATGCGCATCGGAGACGGGCTTCGCGGCCAGCGCGTGCTGATCACCCAGAGCGAGACCTTCATGGGGCCGGTGCTGGCCGAGACCTTCGCCGCGCACGGCGCGGAGGTGATCGGCGTGCCCGGCCCGCTCGCCGAACCCGGCGCCGCCGAGGCCGCGGTCCGCGCGGCGGGCCGCGTCGACGTGCTGATCGCCAACCTCGGCGTGCCCGCGCCGTCGACCCGCGCGCACGAGGTCACCGACGACGAATGGCGCCACGTGTTCGCGCACCTCGTCGATCCGCTGCCGCGGCTGGCGCGCGCGGTGCTGCCCCAGATGCTCGAGCGCCGCGCGGGCAAGATCGTCGTGATGGGCAGCGCCACCGCGCTGCGCGGCCAGAAGCGCACCGCCACCTACGCGGCCGCGCGCGGCGCGCAGCTGTCGTGGGCGCGCGCGGTGGGCGTCGAGGTCGCGCCGTCGAACGTGCACGTGAACCTGATCGCGCAGAACTTCGTCGAGAACCCCACGTACTACGGCCCCGAGGTCCAGGCCCTGCCCGCGTTCCAGGAACG
>JBAXJZ010000393.1:0-4611 GCA_037137595.1 Burkholderiales bacterium
ATCGCGACGACCGGGTCGCCGACGAACTGGAACAGCGAGAAGGACACGAACGCGACGACGAGCATCACGATCACCGCCTGCACCAGGCGGCGCACGATGAACGCGAGCATCATCGCCGGCGACCCTCCGCCGGCACCGCCGCCCGGGCCGTCACGCGGCGACCGGCAGGAAGCGCTGCACGAGCTTCACCCAGTAGCTGCCGCCCAGCGGGATCAGCTCGTCGTTGAAGTCGTAGCTCGGGTTGTGCAGCGTGCACGGGCCCAGCCCGTGGCCGTGCTCGCGGTGGCTGCCGTCGCCGTTGCCGATGAACGCGTAGCAGCCGGGCTTGGCCAGCAGCATGAAGGCGAAGTCCTCCGAGCCCATCACCGGCTCGCAGGCGTCGTCGACGTTCTCCTGGCCGACCACCTCGCGCATCACCGAGGCCGCGAACGCCGCTTCCTTCTCGTGGTTGATGGTGGGCGGGTAGTTGCGGTGGAAGTGCAGCGAGCCGGTGGCGCCGAAGGCGACCGGCAGCTGCTCGGTCAGCGCCTTCATCCGCGCCTCGATCAGGTCGAGCACCTCGATGGAGAAGGTGCGCACCGTCCCGCGGACGATCGCGCTGTCGGGCACGATGTTGGTCGCGTCGCCGGCGTGGATCTCGGTCACCGACAGCACCGCCGCGTCGATCGGCTTCTTGTTGCGGGTGATGATCGACTGCAGCGCCTGCACGAGGTGGGTGGCGACCAGCACCGGGTCCACGCCCATGTGCGGCAGCGCGGCGTGCGCGCCCTTGCCGCGGATCGTGATCTCGAACTCGTTGGAGCCGGCCATCAGCGGGCCCGGGGTCAGCGCGAAGCTGCCGACCTTGCCGCCCGGCCAGTTGTGGATGCCGAAGACCGCGTCGCAGGGGAAGCGCTCGAACAGCCCCTCGTCGATCATCTTCTGCGCGCCGGCGCCGCCTTCCTCGGCCGGCTGGAAGATGAAGTTGACCGTGCCGTCGAAGCCGCCGTGGGTGGCGAGCCACTTCGCGGCGGCCAGCAGCATCGCGGTGTGGCCGTCGTGGCCGCAGGCGTGCATCTTCCCGGCGTGCTTCGACGCATGGTCGAACGCGTTGTGCTCCTGCAGCGGCAGGGCGTCCATGTCGGCCCGCAGGCCGACCGCGCGCGACGAGGTGCCGCGCTTGAGCACTCCGACGAGACCGGTCCCGCCGATCCGCTCGGTCACCTCGATCCCCCACGAGCGCAGCTTCGCGGCGACGACGCCGGCGGTGCGGTGCTCCTCGTACTTGAGTTCGGGGTGGGCGTGGATGTCGCGCCGGATCGCCTGGATCTCGGACTGCAGCTCGAGAATGCCTTCGGCCAGCATCATGTTCGTGGGCCTCCCGCCAAAACGATTAGCTTAACATCGCGATCATGGCCGCCAACCCCGTCGAGAACCCGGGCACTGCGGGCGAACGCGTCGTCCGCGGCGCCTGCCCGCACGACTGTCCGGACACCTGTGCACTGCGCGTCACGGTCCGCGACGGCACCGCCGTCCGGGTCGCCGGCGACCCGGACCATCCGCCCACCGCCGGGGCGCTCTGCACCAAGGTCTCCCGTTACCTCGAGCGTGTCTACGCGCCCGACCGCTTGTCCCGGCCGCTGCGCCGGGTCGGGCCGAAGGGCTCGGGGCGCTTCGAGCCGGCGTCGTGGGACGAGGCGCTCGACGCGATCGCCGCGAGGCTCTCGGCGATCGCCGCCCGCGATCCGCAGCGGATCCTGCCGTACAGCTACGCCGGCACGATGGGCATCGTGCAGGGCGACGGCATGGGCCAGCGCTTCTTCCACGCGCTCGGCGCCTCGCGGCTCGACCGGACCATCTGCTCGTCGCCGGGGATCCACGGACTCACCTACACGCTGGGCGGGCCGGTGGGCATGGATGTCGAGCGATTCGCCGACGCGCGGCTGATCCTGATCTGGGGCTCGAACCCGATCACGTCCTCGGTGCACTTCTGGGCACTCGCGCAGCAGGCGAAGCGCCGCGGCGCCCGGCTGGTCGCGATCGATCCCTACCGGACCGCCACCGCCGAGAAGTGCGACATGCACGTCGCGCTGCGGCCGGGCACCGACGGCGCGCTCGCGCTGGGCCTCGTCCGCGAGCTGGTCCGGCAGGGGCTCGTCGACCGCGACTGGGTCGACGCGCACACCGTCGGCTTCGACGCGCTGGTCGAACGCGCGCAGGCCTGGACGCCGGAGCGGGTCGCCGAGACCTGCGGGATCCCGGCGGCGCAGGTCGTCGAGCTGGCGCGCGACTACGGCACGCTCGCACCGGCCGCGATCCGGCTGAACTACGGGATGCAGCGCACCCGCGGCGGCGCGAACGCGGTGCGGCTGGTGGCCGGGCTGCCCGCGCTGGTCGGCGCGTGGAAGCATCCGGCCGGCGGCGTGCTGCTGTCGGCGAGCGGGCACTTCAACCTCGACGTCGCCGCCTGGCAGCGGCCCGACCTGCTCGCCGGCCGGAACCCGCGCACGGTCAACATGTCCACGATCGGCGACGCGCTGCTCGAGGCCGATCCGCCCATCGAGGCGATCGTCGTCTGGAACTCCAATCCGGTCGCGGTCGCGCCCGATTCCACGAAGGTGCGCCGCGGCTTCGGGCGCGAGGACCTGTTTACCGTGGTGATCGAGCAGTTCATGACCGACACCGCGGACCACGCCGACTGGGTGCTGCCGGCCACCTCGCAGCTCGAGCACTTCGACCTCCACAAGACCTACGGGCACCGGTGGTGGCTGGTGAACCGGCCGGCGATCGCGCCGCTGGGCGAGGCGCTGCCCAACTCGGAGGTGTTCCGCCGGCTCGCCGCGCGGATGGGCCTCGACCACCCCGCGCTGCGCGCGACCGACGAGGAACTGGCCGCCGACGCGCTCGACGTCGACGACCCCAGGCTGCCCGCGCGGCTCGCGGCCGCGGCCGCTGCCCATCCGCACGACCGCGTCGCCGCGAGGCGCGCGGCGCTGGCCGCGCTGTCGGAGATCGGCTACGCGAAGCTCGCGGTGCCCGAGGCCGCGTTCGCCGACGGCGGCTTCCCCACGCCCTCGGGCAAGGTGGAGTTCGTCTCCGCGCGGCTCGCCGCGCAGGGCCTCGATCCGCTGGGCGACCACCTCCCGCCGCGCGAATCCCCGGAGTCGGACCCCGCGCTCGCCGCCCGCTATCCGCTGCAGATGATCTCGCCGCCGGCGCGGCACTTCATGAACTCCACCTTCGTCAACGTCGAGAGCCTGCGCCGCACCGAGGGCGAGCCCGCGGTCGACCTGAACCCGGCCGATGCGGCGGCGCGCGGCCTGGCCGACGGCGCGCGCGTGCGCGTGTTCAACGACCGCGGCGCGTTCCTGGCGCGGCTGCGGGTCAGCGAGCGCGCGCGGCCGGGCGTGGCGGTCGGCTGGGGCGTCTGGTGGCCCAAGCTCGCGCCCGGCGGCCACAACGTCAACGCCGTCACCGGCCAGGCCCTCACCGACCTCGGCCGCGGCCCGACCTTCTACGACTGCCTCGTCGAGGTCGAGGCGGACGCGCGCGACGCGACCGGTGCCGCCGCGGATGTCTAGCCGCGTCGTCCGCGTCGCGGCCGCGGCGCTGTCGGCCGCGCTGCTCGGCGGCTGCGCCACCTGGACCGACGGGCCGGCGTACTACTGGCAGTCGATGGTCGGCCACCTCGACGTCGTCGGCCGCGCGCGGCCGATCGACGCCGTGATCGCCGACCCCGCCACCGACGCGACGCTGCGCGCGCGCCTCGAGCGTGCCCGCGAGATCCGCGCGTTCGCGAGCAGCCGGCTCGGCCTGCCCGACAACGGCAGCTACGCGAAGTACTCGGCGCTCGACCGTCCCTTCGTGCTGTGGAACGTGTTCGCCACGCCCGAGCTGTCGCTGCGGCTCGAGCGCTGGTGCTTCCCGGTGGCCGGCTGCGTGGCCTACCGCGGCTACTACGACCGCGACGCGGCCGAGGCCTTCGCGCTGCGGCTGCGCGAGCAGGGGCTGGAGACCCACGTCGGCGGCGTGCCCGCGTATTCCACGCTCGGCTGGTTCGACGACCCGCTGCTGTCGACCTTCATCGCCTACCCCGAGGCCGAGCTCGCGCGGCTGGTGTTCCACGAGCTCGCCCACCAGCTGCTCTACGTGGCGGGCGACACGCCGTTCAACGAGTCCTTCGCCACCGCGGTCGAGGAGGCCGGCGTCGAGCGCTGGCTCGCGCATCGCGCGGACCCGGAGCTCGAGCGCGCCTACCGCGATCAGTCCCGGCGCAGGCTCGAGTTCGTCGCGCTGCTGCGCCGCTACAAGGACACGCTCGCCTCGATCTACGCCGGCGACGGCGACGAGGCGGCCAAGCGCGCGGGCAAGGCGCGGACCTTCGAGGCGCTGCGCGCCGACTACGCCACGATGAAGGCGGGCTGGGGCGGCTTCGCGGGCTACGACCGGTTCTTCGCGAGCGGGCCGACCAATCCGCAGCTCGCGGCGGTCGGCGCCTACAACGACCTGCTGCCCGCGTTCCGCGCGATGCTCGCCCGCGAGGGCGGCGACCTGCCGCGCTTCTACGCGGCGGTGCGCGCGCTGGCCGCGCTGCCGAAGGCCGACCGAGACGCGCGGCTGCGCGAACTCGGC
>JBAXJZ010000394.1:0-4608 GCA_037137595.1 Burkholderiales bacterium
GCCCCGACGCGAAGGGCGAGGGCAAGGCCGACGCGACCTCCGGCGCGAAGACCGAAGCCCGTCCGTCGGGCGGCGGCGAGCGCGGCGGCCAGCTCGCCGCGTTCCGCCAGCGCCTGGAGCGCGACCTGTCGCTCACCGACGCGCAGCGCGGCCAGCTCGACGCGATCTTCTCCGGCATGCGCGAGCGCTTCGGCGCACTGCGCGACGCGCCCGAGGGCGAGCGCGCCAAGCTCGCCGAGCGGCTGCGCGCCGACATGCGTGCGCAGATCGGCGAGATCCTCGACCCGGCGCAGAAGAAGAAGTACGCGGAGATCCTCGTCGAGCTCGCCGGCCGCACCGTCTCGCGCGGCCGGGTCTTCATCCCGGGCCCGGACGGCAAGCCGGCCGCGCTCGAGCTGCGCCTCGGCCTGTCCGACGGCGCGTTCACCGAGGTCATCGCGGTCACCTCGGGCGGCAAGCTCGAGGCCGGCGATCAGGTCTACGTCGGCGTCGCCGGCGCGCCGAACACCCCGGGCCCGAGCGCTCCGCCGACGCGCCCCGCCGGCCCGCGCCTCTGAGCCGCGTCCGCCGCCGCATCGACCCATGCAGACCGACCGCGCCGGCGAGCCGCTGATCCGCTGCGAGGCGCTCGCCAAGCGCTACGAGGTGGGCGGCGGTACGGTGCACGCGCTGCGCGAGCTGACGCTGTCGGTGATGCCCGGCGAATTCGTCGCGGTGATGGGGCCGAGCGGCTCGGGCAAGTCCACCTTCATGAATCTCGTGGGCTGCCTGGATCGGCCGAGCTCGGGCAAGTACTGGCTCGCCGGCGAGGCGGTCGACGAGATGGACCGCGACGCGCTGGCCGCGATCCGCAACCGCCGCATCGGCTTCGTGTTCCAGCAGTTCAACCTGCTGCCGCGGACCACTGCGCTCGACAACGTCGAGCTGCCGCTGCTCTACGCGGGCACGCCGCGTGCCGAGCGCCGGGAGCGCGCGACCACGCGGCTGAAGCAGGTGGGACTCGGCGAACGGATGGACCATCACCCGGCCCAGCTCTCGGGCGGCCAGCAGCAGCGGGTCGCGATCGCGCGCGCGCTGGTCAACGATCCGTCGCTGATCCTCGCCGACGAGCCCACCGGCGCGCTCGACTCGCGCACCAGCGTCGAGGTGATGGCGCTGCTGCAGACGCTGAACCGCGGCGGCATCACCGTGGTGGTGGTCACGCACGAGGCCGACGTGGCCGCGTTCGCGTCGCGGATCATCGTCTTCCGCGACGGCCGCGTGGTCCGCGACGCGCCGAACGACGCGCAGGACGCGGCCGCCGCGCTCGACGCGCTGGCCGCGAGCACCGACTGAGGCGCCCGCGATGGACCTGCTGTCGACGCTCCGGATCGCGCTGCGCGCATTGCGCACCAACACGCTGCGCTCGGCGCTGACCATGCTGGGCATCGTGATCGGCGTCGCCGCCGTGATCGCGATGATCGGCGTGGGCAAGGGCGCGCAGACCCGCGTCGAGGAGCAGGTCCGCAGCCTGGGCTCGAACGTGATGGTGCTCTGGCCGTCGTCGACCAACACCGGCGGCGTGCGCAGCGGCACCGGCGGCGTGCAGACCATGACCGAGGACGACGCGAAGGCGATCCCGCTCGAGGTCCCCGAGGTGCGCTACGCTGCACCCACGCACCGCGCGTCCTCCCAGGTGGTCTACGGCAACCAGAACTGGTTCGCGGCGGTCTTCGGCATCGACAACGACTTCTTCAGCGTGCGCGAATGGGGGCTGGCCGAGGGCCGGCTGTTCGAGCCGAACGAGCTCGCCAGCGCCGGCAAGGTCATCATCCTCGGCCAGACGGTGGCCCGGCAGCTGTTCGGCGAGGACACGCCCTTCGAGGACATGATCGACCGCGTGGTGCGCGTGCGCCGCGTGCCGATGACCGTGATCGGCATCGCCGAGCGCAAGGGCCAGAGCGCGGTCGGCCAGGACCAGGACGACGCGATCTTCGTGCCGCTGTCCACCGCGCGCACGCGGCTGTTCGGCGTCGCGCAGGGCAAGCTGCGCCGGATCAACTCGATCTGGGTCAAGGTGGAGCAGGGCGCCGACATGAAGCAGGCCGAGGAGGGCATCCGCGCGCTGCTGCGCCAGCGCCACCGGCTGCAGCCCGGGCAGGAGGACGACTTCACCATCCGCAACCTCACCGAGATCATGCAGGCGCAGGAGGCCGCGAGCCGCGCGATGACCGCGCTGCTGGCCGCGATCGCGGGCGTGAGCCTGCTGGTGGGCGGCATCGGCATCATGAACATCATGCTGGTGAGCGTCACCGAGCGCACGCGCGAGATCGGCCTGCGGATGGCGGTCGGCGCGCGCGGCGGCGACATTCTCGCGCAGTTCCTCGTCGAGGCGGTCACGCTGTCGTCGATCGGCGGCGCGATCGGCGTGGGGCTGGGCATCGTCGCGGCCGAGCTGGTGGGGCAGTCCGCCGGCTGGCGGATCGAGATCGACACGCGCGCGATCGTGATGGCCTTCGGCTTCGCGGCGCTGGTCGGCGTCTTCTTCGGCTTCTACCCCGCGCGCAAGGCGTCCCGGCTCGAGCCGATCGACGCGCTGCGCTACGAATGACACGAGCGTTCCCATGAGCATCCCCAACGCGCTGACCGTCGCCGGCATCGACCCGTCCGGCGGCGCCGGCATCTACGCCGACCTGAAGGCCTTCTCCGCGCTCGGCGCCTACGGCTGCGGCGTGGTCGCGGCGCTCACCGCGCAGAACACGCAGGCCGTCACCGGCATCCACGGCGTGCCGCCGGAGTTCGTCCGCCTGCAGCTCGACACGCTGTTCGCCGACGTGCGGATCGACACCTGCAAGATCGGCATGCTGGGCACCGCGCCGATCGCGCGCGCGGTGGCCGAGGGCCTCGCGAAGCCGGTCGCCGCCGGCACGCCCGCGCACGTCGTCGTCGACCCGGTGATGGTCGCCAAGAGCGGCGACGAGCTGCTCGGCAAGGAGGCCGTCTCGATGCTGATCGAGGCGATCCTGCCGCTGGCCACGGTCATCACGCCCAGCCTGCCCGAGGCCGGCGTGCTGCTGCGCGAGCGCCCGCCCGAGACGCTGCGCGAGATGCAGCGCGCGGCCGAGCGGCTGCGCCGGCTGCTGCCCGACGGTCGCCACGCGTGGGTGATGCTCAAGGGCGGCCACCTGTCGGGCGACGCGGTCGACCTCCTGCACGACGGCGACCGGATGATCGAGCTGCCCGCGCCGCGGATCGAGACGAAGAACACCCACGGCACCGGCTGCTCGCTGTCGGCCGCGATCGCCGCGCTGCTGCCGCGCCGCGGCTCGGTGCCCGAAGCGGTCGCCGACGCCAAGCGCTGGCTCACGGAGGCGATCCGGCGCTCCGGCGAGCTGTCGGTGGGCGAAGGTCACGGTCCGGTGCACCACTTCCACACGCTCTGGGACCGGACGAACCGGTAACATCCGGCCGTCTCCGCCTCCTCCCGCGGTCGCCGCGCGACCCGGACCCCCTCCGCATGGAACTGCTCGTCGCGCTGCCGCTGCTGGTCAAGGCCGCGATCCTCGGCCTCGTCGAGGGCCTGACCGAATTCCTGCCGATCTCCAGCACCGGTCACCTGATCCTCGCCGGCAGCCTGCTCGGCTGGCACGACGACAAGGCCAAGGTCTTCGACGTCGCGATCCAGACCGGCGCGATGGCCGCGGTGATCTGGTACTACCGCGCGCGGATCGGCCGCGTCGTCGCGGGCCTAGGCCGGCCCGGGACCGAGCGGCGCTTCGCGGTCAACGTCGTGGTCGCGTTCCTGCCGGCGGCGGTGCTCGGCGTGCTGTTCGGCAAGCACATCAAGGAGGTGCTGTTCGAGCCGGTGCCGGTGGCGCTCGCCTTCATCGTGGGCGGCGTGATCATCCTGTGGGTCGAGGGCCGGCAGAAGCGCTCGCCGCGGCCGCCGCGCGTCGACGACGTCGACGACCTGACGCTCGCCGACGCGGTGAAGCTGGGGTGCGCGCAGGCCTTCGCGCTGATCCCCGGCACCTCGCGCTCGGGTGCGACCATCATCGGCGGCATGCTGTTCGGCCTGTCGCGCCGCGCCGCCACCGAGTTCTCGTTCTTCCTCGCGATCCCCACCCTGATCGGCGCGGGGGCCTACCAGACGTACAAGTACCGCGCGCTGCTGTCGGCGTCCGACGTGCCGCTGTTCGCGGTCGGCCTCGTGGTCTCGTTCTTCAGCGCGCTCGCCTGCGTGCACTGGCTGATCCGCTACGTGTCGCGGCACGACTTCGTGCCCTTCGCCTGGTACCGGATCGTGTTCGGCCTGGTGGTGCTCGCCACCGCGTGGAGCGGCGTGGTCGACTGGTCGGGGGGCTGAGCGGCGCGCGGCTCAGCCGCGCCGCGCGAAGTGCTCGCGGTAGCGGCCGGGCGCCAGCCCGATCCGCCGGCCGAAGTCGCGGGTGAAGTGCGGCTGGTCCGAGTAGCCGGACAGGAAGCCGCACTCGGCGATCGACCGGTCGCTCTCGATCAGCCACCAGGCGGCCGCGCGCACGCGCGCCTCGCCGGTCACCGCGGTCCAGCTCAGGCCGGCGGCGGCGAGCGTGCGCTGCAGCGCGCGCGACGAGGTGCCGAGCGCCCGCG
>JBAXJZ010000395.1:0-4608 GCA_037137595.1 Burkholderiales bacterium
GGCCCGGCGCCCGTCGACGCCTCGGCGGTCGCGGAGGCCGGCGGGGCCGCGTCGGCCGGCACGGTCGGCGCGAACGATGCGCAGCCGGTCAGCGCGGCGAGCAGCAGGGCGGCGAGCGTGAGGGGCGGGCGTCGGGACATCGGTGACTCCGGTGCGATCGGTCGACAGTCTGGACCCGCCCGATGCACGACGAGGCGGTACCCGGGACCGGCGGTCGGTTCCCGCCGGTCGGAGGCGCGGCTCAGGGGGGCGGCGACGCGCCGTCGCCGCGCTCGGCGGTCAGGCGACGCTCGGCGAGCCGGGCCTCGCGGTACTGGGTGGGCGAGGTGCCCGCCCAGCGGCGGAACGCGCGGGCGAACGCGCTCTGCTGCGAGAAGCCGAGCTCGAAGGTGATCTCGCCGATCGCGTGGCGCGGGTCCTCGATCATCCGCATCGCCAGGTCGCGGCGGGTCGCATCGAGCAGCAGCTGCCAGGTCGTGCCCGCGTCGGCGAGCTTGCGGTGCAGCGTGCGGCGGCTCATCGCGAGGTCGCTCGCGACCCGGGTCGCGCTGACCTCGCCGCTCGCGAGGCGGCGCCGCATCTGCGCACGACAGCGCGCGACGACGTCGCTGCGGTCGAGCTTGGACATCTGCTCGTCGAGCACCTGGTCGAGCAGGCCGACCAGCTGGCGGTTCGACGTGGGCAGGGGCGCGTCGATCGCCGCGCGCGGCAGCACCACGGCGCGCTCCGGGCAGCCGAACCGGATCGGGCAGCCGTAGAAGGCGTCGAACGGCGTGGTGTCGGCGGGTTCGGGGCGGATCAGCCGCACCTCGACCGGGTTGAAGCCGCGGCCCGCGTTGACGCGGCACATGTCGACGAGGACGGAGAAGTCCATGTCGGTGGTGACCGCGGCCACCACCGGATCGCTGCGCGGGTTCTCGAGCACGACCGCCAGGCCGCCGGGCTCGTCGACCAGCCGGATCGCGGTGCGCTGGCCGATCAGCTGCCAGTAGCGCTCGAGGCGCGACAGGCCGCGGTGCAGCGTCGAGCTCGCGAGCCAGGCGTGGCCGAGCGCGCCGAGGTTGGTCGGATGCCAGCACTCGGCGGCCAGCAGGCCGAAGGCAGGATCGGGCACCACCGCGGCGACCTCGCGCACCGCCGCGTCGATCGCGTCCTGCGGCAGCCGCGCGACCGGGTCCGACAGCAGCGCGCGGTCGATCCCGTGGCGGGCGAAGACCGGTCCCGGGTCGATCCCGAAGCGGCGCATCAGCTTGTCGGTCACCTGCACGCTGGTCGCCAGCGTCGTGTCCAAGCGGGTCTCCATGGGGGGCGCGATACGGCCGCGATTCTGTCACACCCGGTCGGACCCCCCGGCGGCGGCCCGCGGGCGCGGCGTCACCCGCGGGCCGCGCGGATAACCGACACGATGGCAAGGCGTGGCGTCGCCGCGGTTTGCTAGTCTTGCGGCGAGGCGGGCGCGACGCCCGCGAACACGACGGAGGACGACGGCATGGGACAGATGACCGACTTCACTCGGCCCGACGGCGGCACCTGCCGCGGATACCTGGCGAGCGCCGGGCCGGGCGCGCCCGGCGTGGTGGTGATCCAGGAGTGGTGGGGCCTGAACGACCAGATCTGCGGCGTCGCCGACCGCTTCGCCCGCGCGGGCTACACCGCGCTCGCGCCGGACCTGTACCAGGGCCGCGTGACGCAGAAGCCCGACGAGGCGAACCACCTGATGACCGGGCTCGATTTCCCCGGCGCCACCCACCAGGACATCCGCGGCGCGGTGCGGCACCTCGCGCAGGGCGGCTCCAAGGTCGCGGTCATGGGGTTCTGCATGGGCGGCGCGCTGACCGTCGCCACCTGCGTGCACGTGCCCGAGGTGTCCGCGGGCGTCTGCTTCTACGGGATCCCGCCCAAGGAGTTCGCCGATCCGGCCGCGATCAAGGTGCCGTTCCAGGGGCATTTCGCGAACCAGGACGACTGGTGCACGCCGGCGGCGGCCGACGCGCTGGAGGCCGCGATGAAGGGCGCGGGCAGCAGCCCCGAGGTGTTCCGCTACGAGGCCGCGCACGGCTTCTTCAACGAGCGCCGCGGCGAGGTCTACGACGCGGCCTGCGCGCAGCAGGCCTGGGAGCGCATGACGGCGTTCCTGAAGCGCACGATCGGCTGAACGATGGCGGGCTTCGCTGACCCGGCCGCGCGCTGGAACGGGCGCTACGCCGCCGAGGGCTTCGTGTTCGGCACGGCGCCCAACGACACGCTCGCGGCGCAGGCCGCGCGCTTCGGCCCCGGCGACCGGGTGCTGTGCGTGGCCGACGGCGAGGGCCGCAACTCGACCTGGCTGGCCGCGCGCGGCTGCCGCGTCGTCGCCTTCGACCTGGCCGAGGTCGGCCTGCGCAAGGCGGCCGCGCTCGCGGCCGGCCGCGGCGTGTCGGTGGACTTCCGGCAGTCGTCGGTCGAGGACTGGGCCTGGGGCGATCCGGCGAGCGGGGCGCCCTTCGACGCGGTGGTGGCGGTCTTCGTGCAGTTCGCGCCGCCGGCGGTGCGCGCGGCGATGTTCGAGGGCTTCGCGAAGGCGTTGCGGCCCGGCGGCACGCTGCTGCTGGTGGGCTACGGGCCGCTGCAGATGGAGTACCGCACCGGCGGGCCGGGCATCGCCTCGCACCTCTACGACGAGGCGATGCTGCGCGAGGCCTTCGCGGGGTGGGCGATCGATCGGCTCGCGCGGGAACAGCGCGTGCTGCACGAGGGCAGCGGACACGACGGGATGTCCGACGTGATCGAGCTGGTGGCGCGGCGCGGCTGACGCGCGGCGCCGGCAACGGGGAGACGGAATGGCCGATGGGGAACGCTCGGTCCGGCTGCGGCAGCGGCAGGACTACGAGCTCGAGATCACCTGGGACGCGGCGAAGCCGCCGGTGGTGGCCGACGAGCCGCCGCCGATGGGCGGCGGGCAGGGCCCGAATCCGTCGCAGCTGCTGCTCGCCGCGGTGGGGAGCTGCATGACGGATTCGCTGCACTTCGCGCTGCGCAAGTTCTCGCTCGAGGCCGGACCGCTGTCGGCCGAGGCCATCGCCGAGGTCGGACGCAACGCGGAAGGCCGTCAGCGGGTGCTGTCGATCGACGTGCGCCTGTCGCTGGGAACGGTGCCCGCGGACGCGTCGAAACTCGCGCGGGTGCTCGCCCAGTTCGAGCAGTTCTGCACGGTCGGCCGGTCGGTGGCGCAGGGCATCACGACGCGGGTGACCGTGCTCGACCCCGAGGGCCGCGTGCTGCACGGGGAGGGCACGGCATGAGTCTCGCATTCGAGCCGGTCGAGCTCCCGGAGGGCGCACGCGAGCTGCGCGCCCGAGTCCGCGACTTCCTGAGCGCGCAGCGCGAGGCCGGCGGCTACGTGCCGCGCTGCTCGGGCTGGACGCTCTTCGACGCCGACTTCTCGCGGGCCTGCGGGCGCGCCGGCCTGATCGGCCTCACCTGGCCGAAGCGCTGGGGCGGCCAGGAACGGACGACGCTGGAACGCTACGTGGTCGTCGAGGAACTGCTCGCCGCCGGCGCGCCGGTCGGCGCGCACTGGATCGCCGACCGTCAGAGCGGGCCGCAGATCCTGCGGCACGGCAGCGAGGCGCTGCAGGCCGCGGTGCTGCCCGGCATCGTGCGGGGCGAGATCAGCTTCGCGATCGGCATGAGCGAGCCGGATTCCGGCTCGGACCTCGCGAGCGTGCGGTCGCGCGGCGCGCGCGCGGACGGCGGCTGGCGGTTGTCGGGGCGCAAGGTCTGGACCACCGGCGGCCATCGCGCCGACTACATGATCGGCCTGTTCCGGACCGAGCCGCTGGACACCGAGCGGCGGCATGCCGGCCTCACCCAGTTCGTCGTCGACCTGAAGGCGCCCGGCGTCGAGCGTCGTCCCATCCGCAACCTCTGCGGCCGCGACGATTTCAGCGAGATCACCTTCGACGACGTGTTCGTGCCCGATGCGCACGTGCTCGGGCGGCCGGGCGACGGCTGGCGGCTGGTGACCGGCGAGCTCGCGTTCGAACGCAGCGGGCCCGAGCGCTTCCTCAGCGTGTTCCCGCTGCTGGTCGAGCTGCTCCGCGCGGGGCCGCGCGACGACACGCCGGCGGCGCGGACCGAACTGGGCCGCGCGGTGGCCCATCTCGCGGCGCTGCGCCGCATGGCGCTGTCCATCGCCGCGAAGCTCGATGCCGGCGCCGATCCGGCCACCGAGGCCGCGATCACCAAGGACCTGGGCAACGCGCTGGAGCGCGAGATCCCCGAACGGCTGCGCGCGCTGCGGCTCGCCGAGCCGACATCGGCCGCCGCGCGCGCCTACCGCGAACTGCTCGACGACACCGTGGCCGACGCCACTTCCTACACGCTGCGCGGCGGCACCCCCGAGGTGCTGCGCGGCATGATCGCCCGCGGGCTGGGGCTGCGATGAGCACCGACACCTCGATGATCGCCGACGCGGTCGAGCGGATGCTGGCGGACGCGCCGCCGGCCGAGGGCTTCGACGCCGGGCTGTGGCGCGCGCTGGCCGAGGCCGGCGTGCCCCGGCTGCTGCGCCCCGAGTCGCAGGGCGGCGCGGGCGAAGCCTGGACCGACGCGGCCGCGGTGCTGCAG
>JBAXJZ010000396.1:0-4607 GCA_037137595.1 Burkholderiales bacterium
CTCGGTCACCGACCGCTGCAACTTCCGCTGCACCTACTGCATGCCGAAGTCGGTGTTCGACAAGGACTACGCGTTCCTGCCGCAGTCCTCGCTGCTGAGCTTCGAGGAGATCCTGCGCGTCGTGCAGGTCTTCGTCTCCCACGGCGTCGAGAAGGTCCGCCTGACCGGCGGGGAACCGCTGCTGCGCAAGCACGTCGAACGGCTGGTGGCGATGCTCGCCGAGGTCCGCACGCCGTCCGGCGCGCCCCTCGACCTGACGCTGACCACCAACGGCTCGCTGCTCGCGCGCAAGGCGCGGCAGCTCCGCGACGCCGGCCTGAAGCGCCTCACCGTGAGCCTTGACGCGCTCGACGACGCGACCTTCCGCGCGATGAACGACGTCGACTTCCCGGTCGCCGACGTGCTCGAGGGCATCGACGCGGCCCGCGACGCGGGCTTCGCGCAGGTCAAGGTCAACATGGTCGTCAAGCGCGGCGTCAACGACGACCAGATCGTCCCGATGGCCCGCCACTTCCGCGGCAGCGGCCACATCGTGCGCTTCATCGAGTTCATGGACGTCGGCGCCTCGAACGGCTGGCGGATGGACGACGTGCTGCCGAGCCGCGAGGTCGTCGCGCGCATCCACGAGGCCTTCCCGCTCGAGCAGGCCGAGCCCAACTACACCGGCGAGGTCGCCGAACGCTGGCGCTACGCCGACGGCTCGGGCGAGGTCGGCGTGATCTCGTCGGTCACGCAGCCCTTCTGCGGCGACTGCTCGCGCGCCCGCCTGTCGACCGAAGGCCGGCTCTACACCTGCCTGTTCGCCGCGTCGGGCCACGACCTGCGCGGCCTGCTGCGCGGCGGTGTCGACGACGCGGGGCTCGCCGGCGCGATCGCCCACCTGTGGGAGCGCCGTGCGGACCGCTATTCCGAGATCCGCTCGTCGCAGACGGCGGGCCTGCGCAAGATCGAGATGAGCTACATCGGCGGCTGAGCCCGTCGCCCCGCCCCGCCCGCACCGTGGCCCCGCTCGAGCTGACCGACTGCGCGCGCCCGGTGACCACCGTGGTCGACGCGATCGACGAGACCGGCCGCGTCGTGCCCACGGCGATCGCCGGCGAACACGCGCTGACGCTGTACCTCGACAAGCGCGAGCTGGTCACGCTGATGACGCTGGGCGCCGCGCCCGAGCACCTCGCGATCGGATGGCTGCGCAACCAGCGACTGCTGCCGTCGGTCGACGCGCTCGCGTCGGTGCAGGTGGACTGGGACACCGGCTCGGTGGCGATGGTCTCGCGCCGGCTGCGCGACGAGGGCGTGCCGCTCTGGGACGACGCCGCCGCGACCGACGGCCTCGACGCCCGCCTGGGACGCCGCACCGTCACCACCGGCTGCGGCCAGGGCACGGTCTTCGGCGACCTGATGGACGACGTCGACGCGATCCGCCTGCCCGACGACGCGACGCTGCGGGAGTCGGACCTGCACGCGGTGATGGACCGGATGCGCCGGCAGGAGTCGGTCTACAAGGTCGCCGGCGCCGTCCACGGGTGCGCGCTCTTCGCCCGCTCGCCCGACGGCGGGCCGCCGATCCTGAGGCGCTTCGTCGAGGACGTGGGCCGGCACAACGCCGTCGACGCGATCGCGGGCTGGATGTGGGTCGAGGGCGTGTCCGGCGGCGACGCGTTCTTCTACACCACCGGCCGGCTGACCTCCGAGATGGTCATCAAGTGCGCGCAGATGGGCATCCCGGTGCTGATCTCGCGCTCGGGCCTGACCGGCATGGGCCACGCGATCGCCGAGCGCATCGGCCTGACGATGATCGGCCGCTGCCAGGGCCGCCACCACCTGCTGTTCACCGGCGCGCACCGCTTCGTGCGCGACGGCGGCGCCTCCGACGCATGAGGATCGCGCCGCCCGACCGCGCGTCGATCACCGGCATCGTGCTCGCCGGCGGCCTCGGCCGCAGGATGAGCGAGGACGGGTCCGGCGCCGACAAGGGGCTGGTGCCGTTCGGCGGGCGGCCGATGGCCGCGCACGCGATCGAGCGCCTGGCGCCGCAGGTCGCCACGGTGGCGATCAACGCGAACCGCCACCTCGACGCGTGGCGCGCGTTCGGGTGGCCGGTCTTCGCCGACGAGATCGACGGCTTCGCCGGACCGCTGGCGGGCCTGCATGCGGCGATGTCGCACGCCACGACGCCGTGGCTCGTCACCGTGCCCTGCGACTCGCCGTTCCTGCCGCTCGACCTGGTCGCGCGCCTGGCCCGCGGCCTCGCCGACGCGGGCGCGCGGCTGGCGATCGCGCGCACCGGCGACCAGCCCCATCCGGTCTTCATGCTCGTCGAACGGGCGCTGCGCGGCGAGCTGGAGGCCTTCCTCGCGAGCGGCCGCCGCCGCATCGACGCGTGGACCGGCCCGCTGGGCGCGGTCGAGGTGTCGTTCGACGACGAGGCCGCCTTCCGCAACATCAACACCGCCGACGAGCTCGCGCGCTGGGAGCGCGACGCCGCCGGCCTCCGCCCGACGGATCCGCCCCGATGACCGACCGCAGCACGCTCGCCGACATCGTCTCCTGCCTGTCCGACTTCGACCCGCGGGCCGTGCCGGTCGCCCGTGCCCGCGAGGCGATCGAGCGCTTCGTGCGGCCGATCGACTGCGTCGAATCGGTCGCGATCCGCTCGGCCCTCGACCGCGTGCTCGCGCGCGACATGGTCTCGCCGATCGACGTGCCGGCACACGACAACTCGGCGATGGACGGCTGGGCCGTGCGTTCGCAGGACCTCGCGGCCGATGCGCCGACGACGCTGCGGCCGATCGGCACCGCCTACGCGGGCGTGCGCTTCGAGGGCGGCGTGGGGCCCGGCGAGACGGTCCGCGTGATGACCGGCGCGGTGATGCCCGAGGGCACCGACACCGTGGTGATCCAGGAGGTGGTGAAGTCCGATGGCGAACACGTCGTGGTGCCCGCCGGACAGCAGGCGGGCCAGAACCGACGGCTGCGCGGCGAGGACCTCGCCCAGGGGCGGCCCGCACTGAACGCCGGCCGGCTGATCCGCCCCGCCGACCTCGGGCTGCTCGCCTCGCTCGGCATCGCCGAGGTGCCGGTGCAGCGGCGCCTGCGCGTCGCCTTCTTCTCCACCGGCGACGAGCTGCGCTCGATCGGGCAGCCGCTCGATCCCGGCTGCGTCTACGACTCGAACCGCTACACCCTGTTCGGCATGCTGACGCGGCTCGGCGTCGAGCTGATCGACCTCGGCGTGGTCCGCGACTCGCCCGAGGCGCTCGAGCACGCGGTCCGCACCGCGAGCCTGAACGCCGACGCGATCATCTCGTCGGGCGGCGTCTCGGTCGGCGAGGCCGACTTCACGCGCGAGGTGATGGACCGGCTCGGCGAGGTCGCGTTCTGGACGATCGCGATGCGACCGGGCCGGCCGATGGCGGTGGGTCGCATCGGCGAGGCCTGGTACTTCGGTCTGCCGGGCAATCCGGTCGCGGTGATGGTGACCTTCCTCGCCTTCGTCCGCGACGCGCTGATCCGGCTGTCGGGCGCGAGCCCGCGGCCGGTGCTGCCGCTGACGGTGCGCAGCGCGTCGCGGATGCGCAAGCGTCCGGGTCGCACCGAGTACCAGCGGGCGATCGTCGAACCCGGGCCGGACGGCGTGCTGCAGGCGCGCATCACCGGCAGCCAGGGCTCGGGCGTGCTCCGTTCGATGAGCGAGGCCAATGCGCTGGTGGTGCTGCACCACGAGCAGGGCGATGTCGAACCCGGCGACCCGGTCGAGGCGATCCCGTTCGACGGGCTGATCTGAGGAGCCGGACCGCTGGGGCGCGCCGAGGGTCCCGCCCTTCGCGTTGCACACGACCATGCCGACGAGGTCCGGGCGCCGCGGATGGCGGATCGGGGCGGCCGCGGTCGGAGGGGGCCGCCGCATCGGGGTCGCGGACGGCCGCTCGGGCCGCTCGCCGCTCGCCGCTCAGGCTGCGGCGGGACGCAGTCGGCGCGCGCGCCGCGCGATCTCCAGGCCGAGCAGCGCGGTGACGACCAGCGCGACCGCGACGGTCGCGTAGGCGGCGTCGGGCCGGCCCCGGTCGAGCAGTGCGCCCGCGATCGCGGGGCCGAGCGCCGCGCCGATGTCGACGCCCGAGTAGACGATGCCGTAGGCCCGGCCGGTCGCGCCCGGCGGCGTCGAGGCGCGCACGAGCATGTCGCGCGAGGGCGCGACCACGCCGATGGCGAACCCCGCGAGGCAGGCGAGCGGACCCGCCAGCGCGGACGGCACCGCATGGGCGGCGAGCAGCGACACCACCGCCGCCGCCGCGAGCGTGCCGCCGGCGGCGACCCGCTCGTGCCGCCCGGTGCCGGCCGCGATGAAACCGCCGGCGAGCATGCCGGCCCCGGCACAGACGATGAACGCGGTGAGCCAGCCCGCGGCGGCCGCGGGCGTGTAGCCCCAGGCCCCCTGCAGCAGCGCGGCGCCGAAGCTCTGCAGGCCCATCATCGCGACGTTGATCGTGACGAAGAACGCCATGCAGGCGAGCAGCGCGGGGTTCATGAACGCCAGCGCGCCCCGCACGGGGCGGTCCCCGGGCCTCGGACCCGGACCGCCCGCGGGCCCCGTCGCCTCGGCG
>JBAXJZ010000397.1:0-4590 GCA_037137595.1 Burkholderiales bacterium
GGCGCCGGCCTGGCCGGCGTCGCGCTGACCGCGGGCGTGGTCTGGTGGGTGCTGTCGGGCGGCGCCACGCTGTGGCTGCTGATCGCCACCGGTCCGATCGCCCGCACCTTCGACCCGCTGCCGGTGCTGACGCGCGACGACCTGCTGACCCCGGACGACGAGGCCGATGCGCTCTTCGACGGCGACGGCGACGACCAGGACGACGATGCGCCGTCCGCCGGTACGGCGGGGCCCCGCCGCCGGCCGCGGATCGCCGTGGTCGAATGGGAGACGGCATGACGCGCCTGCGCATCGGACCGGTCGCGCGGATCGCGCTCGCGCTCGCGACGATGGCCGCGATGCTGGTCGTCGTGGCCGGCGCGCTGCTGCAGGTCTCGGGGAACGGCGGCGACGACCGCACCCGCCTGCGTCGCAGCCTCGCCGACTCGATCGCGCTGCAGGGCGCGGCGCTGATCCAGCGCGGCGACCTCGACACGCTGCGCGACGTGCTGCGGACGGTGGTGGCGAACGATCCGCGCCTGGGCTCGATCGCGTTCCGCCGCGCCGGCGGCGGCCCGGTCGCCGCGGCCGGCGACCCGGGCCGGTGGTGGCGCCCGCCCGAGGGCGATGCCGCGGCCGCCGACGCGGACCGCATCCGCGTGCCGCTCTACGCCGGCAACGGTCACTGGGGCGACCTCGAGATCGCGTGGAAGGACGGCGGGCGCGGCGGCGCGCTCGACGGCTGGCTCGGGCATCCGCTGGTGGTCACCGCCGCCTTCGTCTTCGCCGCCGGCGCGCTCGGCTTCGGCCTCTTCATGCGGCGCGTGCTGCAGCACCTGGACCCCTCGGCGGCGATCCCCGAGCGCGTCCGGACCGCCTTCGACACGCTGGTGGAGGGCATCGCGATCCTCGACGGAGAGGGACGCATCGTCCTCGCGAACCAGGCCTTCCGGACACTGCGTCGCGACGTCGACGTCCGCGACGGCCTGCCGCTGTCCTCGATGTCCTGGCGGCTGGCCGACAGCCCGCGCGATGCCTCCCACCCCTGGGTCGACGCGATGAACCAGTCTCGCGTGGTCGCCGGCGTCGGCATGCGCGCGGGCGACGGCGAGAACGCGCGCGACGTGCTGGTCACCTGCTCGCCGATCCGCGACGGCCGCGGCCAGATGCGGGGCTGCCTGGTGTCCTTCGCCGACGTGACCGAGATCGGCCGCGCGAACGCCCAGCTTCGCGGCGCCCTCGCCGACCTCGAGCAGTCGCGGACCGAGATCGAGGCCAAGAACCGCGCGCTGCAGCGCGCCGCGACCCGCGACCCGCTGACCGAGTGCCTGAACCGGCGGGCGTTCGCCGACCTCGGCGAGCCGGTCCACCGCGCGGCGCGCGGCCCGGCGGCCCGGCCGGCCTCGGCGCTGCTCCTCGACATCGACCACTTCAAGTCGGTCAACGACCGGTTCGGCCACGCGACCGGCGACCGGGTGATCCGCACCGTCGGCGCGACGCTGCAGTCGTCCGTCCGCCCCAACGACCTGGTGGCCCGCCACGGCGGCGAGGAGTTCGCGGTGCTGCTCGTCGGCAGCGGCCTGGACGAAGCCATGGTCATCGCCGAGCGGATCCGCGCACTGGTGGCCGACCGCTGCCGGCTCGAACTGGCCGACGTGCCCGGCCTGCAGGTGACGGTGTCGATCGGCGTGTCCGACACCACGCTCGGCGGGCCGACGCTGGAAGCGCTGCTCGACCAGGCGGACACCGCGCTCTACCGCGCCAAGCGCGCCGGCCGCAACCGCGTGCTGCCGCACGAGCCGGAGCCGCCGGCCGAGGCGCCGACGACGCCGGCCGCGGCGCCGGCCGCGGACGCGACGTCCCGCGGCTGATCCGCCGCCCGGTCGGACGCTCGGACGTGCCGACCGGCGGTCAGCGCGGACCGGGCATCACCGGATCGTTCAGCAGCGCGTCGACCGCGCCCACGTCCTCGGGCCGCAGCGTGCCGGCCACGGCGGCCAGCCGCAGCTGGTCCGACAGCACGTCGTAGCGGGCCCGGGCGAGGTCGCGGCGGGCCGCGTAGAGCTGCTGCTGCGCGTTGAGCACGTCGGTCAGCACGCGCACGCCTACCTCGCGGGCCCGCTGCATCGACCGCAGGCTGACCTCGGCCGAGCGTTCGGCCGCGCGCAGCGCCCCGACGATCGCCTGGCCGCTGCCGATCCGGTGGTGCAGACGCCGGACCTCGAGCTCGACCTGGCGCTGCGCCGCCTCCAGGTCGGCCGACGCCTTGCCGGACAGCGCCAGCGCCTCGCGCACGCCGGAGGCCACGCCGCCGCCGTCGTGCACCGGCCAGTTGAACTGCACGCCGGCGAGCGCGGCGTTCGTGCGCAGCCCGCCGAACACCGGAGAGGGGTTCACCTCGCGCGAGACGGTGCCGATGCCGTCGAGCGTCGGCCGGGCGCCCATCGCCCGGCGCTCGACCTCGCGCTCGGCGACCTCGAGGTCGACCCGCGCGCGCCGCAGGACCGGACTCTGCTCGGACGCGGTCTTCAGCCACGCGTCGAGGCCGGACGGCGACAGCGCCGGCAGCGAGGCGTCGGCGGCGAGCCGGCGGTAGCGATCGAACGGCCGACCGACGATCTGCGCGAGCGCGGCGCGCCGCACGGCGAGTTCGGCCTCGGCCGCGATCTCCTGGGCGACCACCAGGTCGTGCCGCGACTGGGCCTCGTTGGGCTCGACCACGGTCGCGGTGCCCACCTCGAAGCTGCGGCGGGCCGACGCGAGCTGCAGCGCGAGCGAGGCCTTCTGCGCGGCCAGGCTCTGCAGGGTCTCGATGCCGGCCAGGATCTCCAGGTAGGCCACGCTGGTGCGCAGCATCAGGTCCTGCTCGGCGGCCTCGACCTGGACCGACGCGGCGCGGCTCACGGCGTCGGCCTGGCGGACCGCCGCGTCGACCTGCGGGCGGTAGAGCGGCAGCGCGACGCTGAGCGAGCCGTTGCCGCCCTCGATCCGGCGGCTCGCGCCGCCGTTGACCTCGGCCACCTGCGCGTTCGCGGTGCTGGCCAGGCCCACGGTGGGGGCGCCGCCGGCGCGGACCACGCCGATGCGTTCGCGGGTAGCGTCCGACTGCGCGCGCGCGCCGGTCAGCGCGGGGTCGCGGCCGCGGGCCTCGGCCAGCGCCACGGCGAGCGTCTCGGCGCCGGCGGGCCCGGCGCACGCGAGCGCGACGGCGAGCCAGGCGGCGCGCGACGGACGGGAGCGAGGGGATCGGGACATCGGCCGCGTCTCGGGATCGTGCGCGGCCGGAGGACGGCCGCGACGCGCGGATCATAGCTGAGCGGTCGCGGCCGCCCTCGGCGCGGCCGACCCGCGGCCGCTGCGTCCCGACCGGCCGGTCAGGCGTCCGACGGATCCTCGCCGGCCTCGTGCGGCCGGGCGCCGCGCCGCACCTCGTCCATGTCGAGCGCGCGGACCTGCCGCAGCACGTCGTCGACCGCGCCCTTGGGCAGCGCGCCCGGCTGCTGGAACACGATCACCTGGTCGCGGAAGATCATCAGCGTCGGGATCGAGCGGATCCCGAAGTGGCCGGCGAGCGCGTTCTCCTCGTCGGTGTTGACCTTCACGAACTTCACGTCGGGGTTCTCGGCGGCCACTGCCTCGAACACCGGCGCGAACGACTTGCACGGCCCGCACCAGGGGGCCCAGAAGTCGACGACGACGATGTCGTTGCCGCCGACGGTGGCATCGAACCGGTCGGTGGTCAGGGCTTCGACGGACATGGGCACTCCGGGAATCGGCGAGGGCAGAGGCGCCGAGGGTACGCCGTTCGGACCGGATCCGCCGAATCCCCGGTGCAGCGTGGCAGAATCGCCCACGCAATCGAAAGGAAATCGTGTCCGACGAGGCCGTTCAGCCCCCCGGCGCCCGCGCTGCCGGGACCGACGTCGCACCGCCGTCTCCGGCACGCGGCGTCGCGCGTGCCGCGGTCGTCGCCACGCTGATCGCCGGCTGCGCCTGGCTCGGGCTCAGCATCGCGTTCTCCGGCTCCAACGTCTCGCTGTTCTGGCTGCCCTCGGGCATCGCGGTCGCCGCGCTGATGCTCTGGGGGCGGTGGATGCTGGTGCCGGTCGCGCTGTCGGTCTGGGTGATCGAGGGCCTGCTCGGCGCGCCCTGGACCTGGGCGGCCCCCGCGATGGCGGCCGGCTGCTGCGCCGGCTACGCGCTCGCCGCCCGGCTGCTGCGAGCCGGGGCCATCGACCCCGCCTTCGCCCGCATCGACGACTTCCGCACCCTGGTGCGCGCCGCGCTGATCGGGATGCTGCTGCCGGCCACCACCGGCGTGGCCGCCCTCGGGCTGGCGGGGCGGGTGCCGGTCGAGCGGCTGCTCGAGTCCTGGGCCGGCTGGTACGCGGGCGACGTCCTCGGCGTCGTGCTGGCGGTGCCGCTGCTGCTCGCGCTGAACGCCGCCTGCACCGGGTCGACGCCGCCGTGGCGACGCGAGGTGCTGTTCGCGCCCGAGCGCGGCACCGAGCGGCAGGCCGCCGCGGGCGTGGCCGTGCTGGTCGTCGCAGGGGTGCTGCTGTCGCTGGGCGCGGGCAGCGGCGAGGCGCCGCAGGGGCTGGTCGCGCTGTT
>JBAXJZ010000398.1:0-4577 GCA_037137595.1 Burkholderiales bacterium
GGCGCCGCCCACCGCGGCGCCCGCCGGCCCGCCGCTGCCGCCGCTGCCCGCGGCGCGACGGCAGCGCTTCAAGGTCTACTACGGCGACTTCACCAGCGGCGTCTCGGTCGCCCGGCTGGAGTACCGGCTGGAGCATGACGGCGAGCGCTACGAGGTCCGGACCTCGGGCGAGGCCGAGGGGCTGATCTCGCTCGTCTACTCCGGCACGCTGGTGCAGGCGAGCCGCGGACGCATCGGGCCCGCGGGCCTGATGCCGGTCCGCTATGCCGAGCAGCGCGGCAACCGGCCCGAGCGCAGCGTCGAGATGGACCCGACGGCGGGTACGCTGAATCCGGGCGGCCAGCCGCCGGTGCCGATGCCCGCCGGCACCCAGGACCGCCTCAGCGTGTTCTACCAGCTCGGCCTGCTCGCGCGTGCCGAGCCGGAGCGCTTCGTCGCCGGCGCGGTGCGCGAGATGCCGATCGCATCGTTCCGGGATGTGCGCATCGAACGCTTCGTGGTGGTCGGCGACGAGATCCTGATGGCGCCGGGCGGTCCGATCCGTGCATTGCGGCTGTTCCGCCCCCCGTTGCCCGGAACGAGCGACCCCAGGATCGACCTGTGGCTGGGTTACGATCACGACATGTTGCCGGTGCGGCTGCGCATCGAGGACACGAGCCAGCGCGTGCTCGATCAGGTGCTCGACCCGAACGGCTGAGGACGGCAAGGCCGTCCGGATCCAGGAGTCCGCTTTCATGACCGAACCGGTCGGCCGTCCCGGCCGCAACGTGCTCGGCGGGCCGCTGCAGGCGTGCTCGTACGATCCCCTGACCGGCTTCTTCCGCGACGGCTGCTGCAGCACCGGGCCGGACGACCTGGGCAGCCACACCGTCTGCGCGCGCGTCACCGAGGCCTTCCTCGAGTTCAGCCAGCGCCGCGGCAACGACCTGTCCACGCCGCGCCCCGAGTACCGCTTCTCCGGCCTGAAGGCCGGCGACCGCTGGTGCCTGTGCGCGGCGCGCTGGCTCGAGGCCTACGAGGCCGGCGTCGCGCCGCCGGTGGTGCTGGAGGCGACGCACGAGTCGGCGCTGTCCATCGTGCCGATGAAGGCGCTGATCGCGCACGCGTGGGTGCAGCGGCCCGCGGCCTCGCGCTGAGGGCCGCGCGATGAAGCTGCTGATCGTCCCGGTCACGCCGTTCCAGCAGAACTGCTCGATCCTCGTCGACGAGTCGACGGGCCGCGCGGTCGCGATCGATCCGGGCGGCGACCTCGACCGCATCGACGAGGCGCTCGCCTCCACCGGCGCCACGCTCGAGAAGGTGCTGCTCACGCACGGGCACATCGACCACTGCGGGCAGGCCGCCGAATACGCCGCGCGCCACGGCGTGCGCATCGAGGGGCCGCACGTCGACGACAAGTTCTGGATCGACCAGCTGCCGGGGCAGGGCAGGATGTTCGGCTTCCCGCCGCTGGCGGCGTTCGAATCCGACCGCTGGCTCGAGGACGGTGACACGGTCCGGTTCGGCGACGTCGAGCTCGACGTCGTCCATTGCCCGGGGCACACGCCCGGGCACGTGGTGTTCCACCACGGGCCGAGCCGCCTCGCGATCGTGGGCGACGTGCTGTTCCAGGGCTCGATCGGCCGCACCGATTTCCCGCGGGGGGACCACGCGGCGCTGATCCGCTCGATCCGCGAGAAGCTCTGGCCGCTGGGCGACGACGTCGCCTTCGTGCCGGGTCACGGGCCGATGAGCACCTTCGGCGACGAGCGCGCGACCAACCCGTTCGTCGGCGACGACGCCTGAGCGGGGGTTTCGCCGGGCACTGCCCGGCGCCCGCTCAGGGGGCCACGGCATGCTTGCCGGGGCCGCGGGCTGCAAGCCTGAGCGGAGGTTTCGCCGGGCACTGCCCGGCGCGGCCTCATTTCCTCGCCGCGCCCCAGGAGTCCTTGAGCGTCACCGCGAGGTTGAACACCGGCGCGTCGACGCGGTGATCCACGCGGTCGGTCACGAAGTAGCCGTGGCGCTCGAACTGGAAGCGCTCGTCGATGCCCGCCTGCGCGAGGCCCGGCTCGACCACCGCACGCACCACGCGCTTGGCCTGCGGGTTGATGCACTCGCGATAGTCCTTGCCGCCCGCGTCGGGGTGCTGATCGGTGAAGAGCCGCTCGTACATCCGCACCTCGGCCTGCACGCCGTGACGCGCCGACACCCAGTGGATGTTGCCCTTGACCTTGTAGGTGTCCGCGCCCGGCGTGCCCGACTTCGAGTCCGGGAAGTAGTTCGCGAGCACCTTCGTCACCCGGCCGTCGGCATCGGCCTCGAAGCCGGTGCATTCGATCACGAAGCCGTGCTTGAGCCGCACGCGGTTGCCCGGGAACAGCCGGAAGAAGCCCTTCGGCGGCTGCGCCTGGAAGTCCTCGCGCTCGATCCAGAGCTCGCGTGTCAACGGGAACCGGCGCTGGCCGCGCTCCGGATGGTGAGGATGGACGGGCGCGGTGCAGGGCTCCTCGAGGTCCGCCGGGAAGTTCACCAGCTCGAGCTTCAGCGGATCGAGCACCGCGAAGCCGCGCGCCGCCTTGCCGTCGAGGTCGTCGCGCAGCGCCTGCTCGAGCACCGACGGGTCCACCCACTGGTGGGCCTTCGACACGCCGATCCGCTCGGCGAACAGCCGGATCGACTCGGGCGTGTAGCCGCGGCGGCGCAGCGCCACGATCGTCGGCATCCGCGGATCGTCCCAGCCGTCGACCGCGCCCGACTGCACGAGCTCCTGCAGCTTGCGCTTGCTGGTGACCGTGTAGGTCATGTTCATCCGCGCGAACTCGATCTGCCGGGGCAGCGGCCGCTGGAAGAAGCCGCCCTCGGCGGCGCGCTCGAGCAGCCAGTCGTAGAGCGGCCGGTGGTCCTCGAACTCCAGCGTGCACAGCGAGTGCGTGACGTTCTCGAGGGCGTCGGACAGCGGGTGCGCGTAGTCGTACATCGGGTAGATGCACCACGCGTCGCCGGTCCGGTGGTGGTGCGCGAAGCGGATCCGGTAGAGCACCGGGTCGCGCATCGTCACGTTCGGCGACGTCATGTCGATCCGCGCGCGCAGCACGTGCGAGCCCTCCGGGTGCTCGCCGGCGCGCATCGCGCGGAACAGCGCGAGGTTCTCGTCGACGCTCCGGTCCCGGAACGGCGAGTTCGTTCCCGGCTCGGTCAGCGTGCCGCGGCGGGCGCGCATCTCGTCGGCCGACTGCGAGTCGACGTAGGCGTGGCCGGCGCGGATCAGGTGCTCGGCGATCTCGTAGAACCAGCCGAAGTAGTCCGACGCGAAGTACAGGTTGTCCTCGCCGCCGCGGTTCCAGTCGAAGCCCAGCCAGCGGACCGCGTCGAGGATGCCGTCGACGTACTCCTGGTCCTCCTTGACCGGGTTCGTGTCGTCGAAGCGCATGTGGCAGCGGCCCGCGTAGTCGAGCGCGAGGCCGAAGTTCAGGCAGATCGACTTCGCGTGGCCGAGGTGCAGGTAGCCGTTGGGCTCGGGCGGGAAGCGGGTCCGGATCGGGGCGGGGTCACGCGGCGCGCCGACCTGCAGGGCTGCGGGGCCGGGCCGGCCCGCCCAGGAGCGCGTTGCGTACTGGCCCGCGTCGAGGTCGGCATCCACCGCCTGCCGGATGAAGTGGCTCGCGCGCGGGGCCTCGCCGTCGCGGTGCGGTTCGGTGCGGGACGGGGGCGCGCTCGGGGCGCTCGGGGCGGGCGGGGTCGCGGCGGTCATCGGGCGCGTCGGACGAAAACCGCGATTCTAGCAACCGGGCCCACCCCTGCCCCCGCGCGGACGACGGGCGCGCCGCCGCGCCTCGCCGGACGGCGGTCCGGCGAGGCGGCGGGGATCAGACGCCGAGCAGGTCGACCTCGAACAGCAGCGTGGCGTTCGGCGGGATCACGCCGCCCGCACCGCGCGCGCCGTAGCCGAGCTCGGCGGGGATCAGCAGCCGGCGGGTGCCGCCGACCTTCATGCCCTGCACGCCCTCGTCCCAGCCGCGGATCACGTGGCCGGCACCGAGCGGGAAATCGAACGGGCTGCCCCGGTCCTTGCTCGAATCGAACTTGCGCCCGGCCTGGCCGTCCTGCCAGAGCCAGCCGGTGTAGTGGACGACGGCCATCACGCCGGCGGTCGCCTCGGGACCGTCGCCGACGACGACGTCCTCGTACTGCAGGCCGGAAGGGGTGGTGGTGTAGGGCATCGCAGGTCTCCGACGGAAGGTCGGCGACGATAGCACGCAGCCCCGGGACCGGGCCGCGGCGCGGTCAGCGCGCCGGGGCCGTGCGCGGGCCCACCCAGCGCTCGTAGCGGGCGCGCAGCTCCGCCAGCTCGAAGACCACCTCGGGTGGAAAGCCCCGGCGGTCGCCGCGGGCATCGAAGAGGAACGCGTCCAGCGTCGCGTGCATCCGCACGGGCTCGGCCCAGTCGCGCGCGATCGCCTCGATCACGTGCGGGAAGGCGGCGGCGGTCGAACTCAGCATGCCCTCGGGCAGGTTGCCGATCAGCTCGCGGGCCGCCGCCGACGGCGCGGGCCGGTTCGCGATCCGGCGGGCCGGCGCGCGGGGCGCGCTTTCCG
>JBAXJZ010000399.1:0-4538 GCA_037137595.1 Burkholderiales bacterium
GTCGAGGCGCTTGAGCCAGGCCGCGCGGTACGGCGTGAAGACCGAGAACGGCCGGCCCGCACCGGTCAGCACCTCGTCGCGCTCGTAGACCACCTGGTCCTTGACGAGCACCAGCGCGCGGCCGTCGGCGGCGAGTCGCGCGGCGATCGCGTCGTCGCGGCGGACCGCGGCCGGTTCGTAGTCGCGCGCGGCGACGACCGTCGCGGCGCCCAGCCGCGCCGCGAGTGCGGGGATCGCGTCGGTCGCGCGGTCGTGGACCACGACCAGCCCGCCGCCCAGCTCGCGCAGCGTGCCGTCGAGTTCGCGCAGCGCGTCGCGGATGAACTCCACGCGGCGGTCGGTCCGCGTGGGCAGCACATCGAGGATCTCGCGGTCGAAGACGAACGCGCAGAACACGCGGCCGCAGCCGGCGAGCGCATGGGAGAGGGCGGCGTGGTCGTCGACGCGCAGGTCGCGCCGGAACCAGACCAGGCCGGTGGAGGAGGAGGTCGCGGACATCGGGCAAGCTCGGCCGGGGGCGCGATTGTGCCCCCCGGAGACGCCGCCTTACAATCAATCCCATGGCATCCGCTGACGTCGCGACGAACCTCACGAACCACTTCCTCCTCGCGATGCCGAACATGGCCGACCCGAACTTCGGCGGTGCCGTGGTCTTCATCGCCGAGCACAGCGCGAAGGGCGCGCTCGGCCTGGTCATCAACCGGCCGATGGAGCTCGACCTGCAGTCGCTGTTCGAGCGGATCGACCTGAAGCTCGAGATCGCGCCGCTCGCCGCGAGCCCCGTCTTCTTCGGCGGCCCCGTGCAGACCGACCGCGGCTTCGTGCTGCACGAGCCGCTGGGCTCCTGGAACTCCACCGTCTCGATCGGCGACACCCTCGGCCTCACGTCCTCGAAGGACGTGCTCGAGGCCGTCGCGGTGGGCGAGGGCCCGCAGCGCCTGCTGGTCACGCTCGGCTACGCCGGCTGGGGCCCGGGCCAGCTCGAGGACGAGATCGCCCGCAACGCGTGGCTCACCGTCGAGGCCGACCCCGAGGTGATCTTCGACACCCCGGTGCCGCAGCGCCTGTCGCGCGCCTACGGGCTGCTGGGCATCGACCCGGCCTTCCTGTCGAGCTCGGCGGGGCACGCCTGATGGCGGAGCCGGGGGCCCGGCCTCCGGAGACGCTGCTGGGCTTCGACTTCGGCGTGCGCCGGATCGGCATCGCGATCGGCAACACGCTGACCGGCGATGCGCGGCCGCTGGCCATCATCGATTCGGTACCCAAGGACCGCCGCTTCGATCGGATCGGCGCGCTGCTGCGCGAATGGCGCCCGGACCGCCTGGTGGTGGGCCGCCCGCTCGACGAGGACGGCGCCGAGACCGAGACCACGCGCCGCACCGACACCTTCGCCAACCAGCTCCACGGCCGCTTCGGACTGCCGGTGGAGCGGGTGGACGAGCGTTTTTCCAGCCGCGAGGCTCAGGCTATCATCGCGTCCGCCGGCGGCCGCCCGGACGACGAGGACGGCGTGGCCGCGGCGGTGATCCTGTCGCAGTACCTGGACGGGCTGCGCCGCCTCCCCGGACCCGGCACCCCCACCGACCGCTGACCGTCCCCCGCACGGCCCCGATCGCCCCGCGAAGGCCCGACCCGATGACCTCTCCCGCTCCCGACGCGCGCGCGCTCGATGCCGAGGCGATCTACGCGACGCTGAAGGCCGCGGTCGCGGCCCGGCTCGCCGCGTCGCCCCGCACGGCGATCGTCGGCGTCCACAGCGGCGGCGCGTGGATCGCGCAGCGGCTGCACGCCGAGCTCTGCCCCGATGCGCCGCTCGGCTTCCTCTCCAGCGCCTTCCACCGCGACGACTACTCCGCGCGCGGCCTGCGCGTGGCGGGCGGCGCGGCGGGCAGCACGAAGATCGACTTCGAGGTCGACGGCGCCGACATCCTGCTCGTCGACGACATCCTCTACACCGGCCGCACCGTGCGCGCCGCGCTCAACGAGCTGTTCGACTACGGCCGCCCGGCCCGCGTCGCCCTCGCGGTCCTGCTCGACCGCGGCGGGCGCGAGCTGCCGGTGCAGGCCGATTGCGCGGGCGCGGTGCTGCCGCTCGACGCCGGCCGGGGCTTCGTCCTCGGCCGCGGCGACGACGGCCGCTTCACGCTCGCGGTGGAGCCCGCCTGATGCGTCATCCCCAGCTGAACGAGCACGGCGAGCTGCGCCACCTGCTCACCATCGAAGGCCTGCCGAAGCAGAACGTCCTGCAGATCCTCGACACCGCGTCGTCCTTCCTCGAGGTCAGCGACCGGCAGGTGAAGAAGGTGCCGCTGCTGCGCGGCAAGTCGGTCTTCAACCTGTTCTTCGAGAACAGCACGCGCACGCGGACCACGTTCGAGATCGCGGCCACGCGGCTGTCGGCCGACGTGGTCAACCTCGACGTGCGGACCTCCTCGACGAGCAAGGGCGAGTCGCTGCTCGACACCATCGACAACCTCGCCGCGATGCACGCCGACATGTTCGTCGTGCGGCACGCGCAGAGCGGGGCGCCGTACATGATCGCCAGGCACGTGCGCCCCGGGCTGCACGTGATCAACGCCGGCGACGGACGGCACGCGCACCCCACGCAGGGGCTGCTCGACATGTACACCATCCGTCACTTCAAGAAGGACTTCACGAACCTGACGGTGGCGATCGTCGGCGACGTGCTGCACTCGCGGGTGGCGCGCAGCGACATCCACGCGCTGACCACGCTCGGCGTGCCCGAGGTGCGCGTGATCGCGCCGCTCACGCTGATGCCGCCCGGCCTCGAGCAGATGGGCGTGCGCACCTTCACGAACATGCGCGAGGGCCTGCGCGGCGTCGACGTGGTGATCATGCTCAGGCTGCAGAACGAGCGGATGCGCGGCGCGCTGCTGCCTTCGGCGCAGGAGTACTTCAAGCACTACGGCCTCACCGCCGAGAAGCTCGCGCTGGCCCGGCCGGATGCGATCGTCATGCACCCGGGTCCGATGAACCGGGGCGTCGAGATCGACTCCGCGGTCGCCGACGGCGCGCAGAGCGTGATCCTCGAGCAGGTGACCTTCGGCATCGCGGTCCGGATGGCCGTGATGAGCATCCTCGCGGGCAACCGCTGACCGGCCGGCGACGGGACCCACGATGAGACTGCACATCACCGGCGCACGCGTGATCGACCCCGCGAGCGGGCTCGACGCGATCACCGACCTGTACCTCGCCGACGGCCGGATGTCCGCGGTCGGCGCCCGCCCCGACGGCTTCGAGGCCGACCGCCACATCGACGCCGCGGGCCTCGTCGCCTGCCCCGGCCTCGTCGACCTGTCGGCGCGGCTGCGCGAGCCGGGCTTCGAGTACAAGGCCACGCTCGAGTCCGAGATGCAGGCCGCGCTCGCCGGCGGCGTCGTGCGCCTGGTCTGCCCGCCCGACACCGACCCGACCCTCGACGAGCCCGGGCTGGTCGAGATGCTCAAGCACCGCGCGCGCAGCCTCGCCCGCACCCACCTCTATCCGCTGGGCGCGCTCACCGTGGGCCTGAAGGGCGAGGTCATCACCGAGATGGCCGAGCTCGCCGAGGCCGGCTGCGTCGGCTTCTCGCAGGCCACCGTGCCGCTGGTCGACACCCAGGTGCTGGCGCGCGCGATGCAGTACGCCAAGAGCTTCGGCTTCACCGTCTGGCTGCAGCCGCAGGACGCGTGGCTCTCGCGCGGCGGCGTCGCGCACAGCGGGCCGGTCTCGGGCCGGCTCGGCCTGTCCGGCGTGCCGACCACCTCCGAGACGGTCGCGCTGCACACGATCTTCGAGCTGATGCGCGGCAACGGCTGTCGCGTGCACCTGTGCCGGCTGTCGTCGGCCGCCGGCGTCGAGCTGGTCCGCGCGGCGCGCCGCGAGGGGCTGCCGGTCACCGCCGACGTCGCCGTGCACCACCTTCACGTGACCGACGTCGACATCGGCTTCTTCGACACGGCCTGCCGCGTCGACCCGCCGTTCCGCACGCAGCGCGACCGCGACGCGCTCGGCGCCGCGCTCGCCGACGGCACGATCGACGCGGTCTGCTCGGACCACACGCCGGTGGACGACGACGCCAAGCTCGTGCCCTTCGGCGAGGCCGAGCCGGGCGTGACCGGACTCGAGCTGCTGCTGCCGCTGACGCTCGCGTGGGCGAAGCGGGCCGGCGTGCCGCTGCCGGTGGCCGTCTCGCGGCTCACCCGCGATCCGGAGCGCATCGCGCGCTGCGGCGGCGGCTCGCTCGCGCCGGGCGCGCCGGCCGACGTGGTGCTGTTCGACCCGGACGAGCCCTGGGTGGTGTCGGCCGCGACGCTGCTGAGCCAGGGGCACCACACGCCGTTCGCCGGCCGCGAGGGGCTGGGCCGGGTGCGCACGACGATCGTCGGCGGTCGGCCCGCCTTCGAGCGCTGAGGCCCGGGGGCGCGAACGCGCCCCGCGGCTCGCCGCCTGACGCGCCGCGCCCGGCGCCCCGGCCCGGCCCGGCCGATCGCGTCAGGCCGCCCCGGCCACACGCCGGACGACCGCCCCCACATCCC
>JBAXJZ010000400.1:0-4502 GCA_037137595.1 Burkholderiales bacterium
CCGCTCGACCGCCCGCCCCGCGAGCGCCGCCCGCCCGACCGCGCGCCGCGCGTCGCCGCCGGTGACCGTCGCCGCGAAATCCGCGCCCTCGCGCCACGCGGCCGGCCGGTCGCGCGCCTCGGACCTCTACGTCAACTGAGCCGTCGGTTGCCGCCCGCGCCGGGCGGCAGCATCGCCTCGATTCCGTAATGCGAATCCGTCGCATTTGCATTACCGACTGCATTCGCCTAGACTCGGCCGGACCTCACCCGATGTCCCCACGATGCGACCGAGCCTGCTCCGACGTGCCCTCCTCACCGCCGCCTTCGCCGCGTTCACCGCCGCCCCCGCGGCGGCCGCGGACGGTGTGCTGAACCTCTACTCCGCCCGTCATTACCAGACCGACGAGGCGCTGTACGCCGACTTCACGAAGCAGACCGGCATCCGGATCAACCGGATCGAGGCCGGTGACGAGGCACTGCTCGAGCGCCTGCGCAGCGAAGGCCGCAACTCCCCCGCCGACGTGCTGCTGCTGGTCGACGCCGCCCGCCTGTGGCGCGCGCAGATCGACGGCCTCTTCCAGCCGATCCGCTCGAAGCTCCTCGACACGCGGATCCCCGCCCATCTGCGCGGCAAGGACGACGGCCAGGGCGCCGAGTGGTACGCGGTCTCCACGCGCGCCCGCGTGATCGTCTACAACACCGCGACCGTGAAGCCCGAGCAGGTCCGCGACTACCAGGACCTCGCCTCGCCCGCGCTGAAGGGCAAGGTCTGCACGCGCTCGGGCACCCACCCCTACATGCTGTCGCTGATCGGCGCGATGACCGAGCACCTCGGCGAGGCGAAGGCCGAGGCCTGGGCCCGCGGCGTCGTCGCGAACTTCGCGCGCACGCCGCGCGGCGGCGACAGCGACCAGATCAAGGCGGTGGCCACCGGCGAGTGCGGCGTCGCGCTCACCAACACCTACTACCTGGTCCGGATGATGCGTTCGACCGCGCCGGCCGACCGCGAGGCGGTCTCGAAGATCGCGATGGTCTGGCCCAACCAGGGCGGCTGGGGCACGCATGTGAACGTCTCGGGCGGCGGCGTCACCCGCAACGCGCCGAACCGCGAGGCCGCGATCCGGTTCATGGAGTACCTGGCGAGCGACTCGGCCCAGGCCTACCTCGCCGAGGGCAACAACGAGTGGCCGGTGGTGGCCACCGCCGTCTCGAAGAACCCGACGCTCGACGGGCTCGGCCGCTTCAAGGCCGACACGCTGCCGATCGCGTCGGTGGGCCGTGCGCAGATCACGGCCGCGAAGATCATCGACCGCGTCGGCTGGCGCTGACGCGGCGCACGCGCGGGGCCGCGCCCCGCGCGACGCGACGGCCTCAGGCCGCCGCCACCACCTTGACCTCGACCCGGTACTTGGGCGCCGCGAGCTTCGACTCGACGGTCGCGCGGGCCGGCGTGTGGCCGGCCGGCACCCAGGCGTCCCACACCGAGTTCATCGCCGCGAAGTCGGCGATGTCGGCGAGGAAGATCTGCGCCGACAGGATCTTCGTCTTGTCGCTGCCGCACTCCGCGAGCAGCCCGTCGATCGCGGCGAGGATCTGGCGCGTCTGGCCGGCGGTGTCCTGGCTGGGGTCCTCGGCGACCTGGCCGGCGAGGTAGACGGTGCCGTTGTGGACCACGGCCTCCGACATGCGGGGACCGACGTGCAGGCGCTTGATGCTCATGGTTGCTTGGACTCGCTCGGTTGTCGGAGCTCGCCGCGCCAACGCGCGGGCCCTCCGGTTGGGGAAAGGGGGCGGCGCCGCCCGCGGGCCGCTCAGCCCGCGGCCAGGAACCGCTCGACGATCGCGACCTGATCGTCGGGGATGAAGGTCGGCGCGTGGCCGACGCCGGCGACGTCGACGCGCGTCGCCTTCGGCCCGCGGCGGGTCATCGCGTCGGCGGTGGCGTCGGACAGCAGGTCGGAGCGCTCGCCGCGGATCACCCAGGTCGGGCAGGCGATGCGGTCCCACAGCGGCCACAGGTCCACCGGCGCGAGCGGCCCCGCGCGGAACGGCTCGGCGATCTTCGGGTCGTAGTGCAGCCGCCAGGTGCCGTCGCCGCGTGGCACGACGGTGTGCCGCGTGAGCACCCGCCACTGCGTGTCGGTCAGCGGTCCGAAGTCGGCGGCGAGGGCCTTCACCGCGGCCTCGCCGGCCTCGAACGTCGGAAAGCTCGGGTCCGCGCCGACGTAGCCGGCGATGCGGGTCAGGCCCTCGACGGCCAGCACCGGGCCGACATCGTTGAGCAGCAGCCGCGAGATCGGCGCGCCCTGCAGCGCGGCGAGCGCCATGCCGATCAGGCCGCCCATCGAGGTGCCCACCCACGCGACCGAGGGCACGTCCAGCCGCGCGATCAGCGTCACGCAGTCGGACACGTACTGGGGCGGCTGGTACATCATGCCGTCCGCCAGGCGTCCGGACTCGCCGCGCCCGACGATGTCGGGGCAGACCACGCGGTGCTTCGCGCTGAGCGCGCGCGCCAGCACGTCGAAGTCGCGGCCGCTGCGGGTGAGGCCGTGCACGCACAGCACCACGCTCGGGTTGTCCGTGTCGCCCCATTCCCAGTACGCCATCGGGTGCAGGCCGCCCGGGTGCGCGCAGGTGACGGAACGCAGGGCGGGCTCGGCGGTGGGGCTCATGGCGGCAGGTGCGGGCGGGCGACGGGGGCGGGGCCGCGCGACGGCGGCGATAGAATCCGCGATGGTAGCAGCCCCTCCGACCCCCTCCTCCTCCCCATAGGAACCTCGACATGCTCGCAGGCAAGTTGGCTCTCGTCACCGGTTCGACCAGCGGCATCGGCCTGGGCATCGCCCGGGCGCTCGCCGCGCAGGGCAGCGGCATCGTCCTCAACGGCTTCGGCGAGGCCGAGGCCATCGAGGCGCTGCGGAGCGGCCTCGCGAAGGAATTCGGCGTGCGCGTGGAGTTCGCCGGCGGCGACCTGACGAAGCCGGGGGAGATCGACGCGCTGATGAAGCGCTGCGAGTCGCTCGGCGGCATCGACATCCTCGTGAACAACGCCGGCATCCAGTACACCGCGCGCGTCGAGGACTTCCCGCCCGAGCGCTGGGACGCGGTCATCGCGCTCAACCTGTCGGCGGCCTTCCACACGACGCGGCTCGCGCTGCCCGCGATGAAGGCGCGCAACTGGGGCCGCATCATCAACATCGCGTCGGCCCACGGCCTGGTCGCGTCGGTCGAGAAGGTCGCCTACGTCGCGGCCAAGCACGGCATCGTCGGCCTGACCAAGGTGGTGGCGCTCGAGACCGCGCAGACCGGCATCACCTGCAACGCGATCTGCCCGGGCTGGGTGCTGACGCCGCTGGTCCAGAAGCAGATCGACGCGCGGATCGCCGAACGCGGCATGACGCCCGAGGCGGCCCGCGAATCGCTGCTCGGCGAGAAGCAGCCGTCGAAGGCCTTCGTGACGCCCGAGCAGCTCGGCGGGCTCGCGGTGTTCCTGTGCTCGTCCGCAGGCGAGCAGGTGCGGGGTGCGGCCTGGGCGATGGACGGCGGCTGGACCGCGCAGTGAGTCGGGGACGCTGAGGCGGGTCGCGCCGCTCAGGGCGGCACCGCGATCCGCCAGTAGCGCGCCGGCTCCGCGCGGGCCCGGATCACCCGCGGCTCGGCGCCCTCGCGGAACCTGAGCTGCACCGCGCCGTCGGCGTCGCTGCGGAGCAGCCCGATGCCGCGCCGTTCGTAGCGCTCGACCACCGTCGGATGCGGATGGCCGAAGCGGCTGCGGTAGGCCGCCTGCACGATCGCCCAACGCGGCGACACCGCGTCGACGAAGGCCTCGGTCGACGAGGTCCGGCTGCCGTGGTGCGGCACCAGCAGCACGTCGGCGGCGAGCCCGTCGCGACCGTGGACCGCGACCAGCGTGCGCTCCTGCGGCGCCTCGACGTCGCCCGCGAGCAGCAGCGTGGCCGCCGGATGGCGCACGCGCAGCACGCAGCTGAGCGCGTTGGTGGGCGAGCCGCGGGCGGGCTCGGGCGGGTCGGCGGGATGGAGCCAGTCGAAACGCGTGTCGCCCCACGTCCAGCCCTCGCCGCGACGGCAGCGCTCGGCCGTCGGCGCGGCCATCACGATCGGATGGCCGTCGGGCAGGGAGGACACGAGCCGCGCCGGCGGCAGCGCCCGCAACAGCGACAGCGCGCCGCCCGAGTGGTCGTCGTCGAGGTGCGAGACGACGACGACATCGGGCCGCGCGACGCCCACGGACTGCAGCCAGGGCACGACCGTGCGCGCGCCGGCGTCGGTCTGCTGTCCGACCGCGGGGCCGGTGTCGTAGACCAGCGTCCGATCGCCGACCTGCACCACCGCGGCGCTGCCCTGGCCGACGTCCAGCGCCGTCAGCCAGAGCTCGCCGTCGGCCGGCCGCGGCAGCGGCACCGCGGCGATCGGCAGCAGCGCCAGCGCGCCGCGGGCGCGCCCGGGCAGTCCGCGGGGCCCGAGCAGCAGCGTGCAGCCCGCGCAGGCGATGCCGAG
>JBAXJZ010000401.1:0-4496 GCA_037137595.1 Burkholderiales bacterium
CGCGTGCCATCGGCGTCGTTCGGGTCGACGAGGATCCGCGACAGGTTCAGCCGGCCGTCCGGTCCGAGGATGATCCGCGCGTAGAAGTCGACGAAGGCGATCGGGCCGATCTCGACCAGGCTCTCGGCGATCCGGTCGGGCTTCCAGTCGACCTTGATCGAGGGCAGCGCGAGCGCCGACCAGCGCAGGAAGTCGTCGCCGGTGACCGGGTCGATCGCGCGGAACTCGTTCGCGGAGAACTCGCCGTCCCAGCCGATCCGCGCGAGGCCGCCCGCCGGCGTCCCGGTGAGGCGCAGCCGGCCGCTGCTCCAGAGCTGGCCGCCTGCGAGCGCGACGTTCACGTAGGGCGACAGGTACGGCTCGACGTGGATCACCGAGAAGCGCTGGAGCCGCAGCTGGGTGTCGAGGTCGAGCGGCGATGGGCGGACCGCGCCGCGCGCGGCCACGCGCGAGCCGTCGGCGAGCGCCAGCGTGGCCTCGAACGGGACGCGGGCGGTGCGGTCGGTCGTCACGTTCGTGACGACCGCGTCGATGCGCGCTCGGGGCAGCTTGCGGACCTTGGCGATCGCCGCGTCGTCGTAGTCGAGGTCGAAGGCCGCGATCTCGCCGCGCGCGAGCGCCACGGACCACGCCGGGTCGGACGTCGCGGGCGACGCCGCGGAGGGTGCGGGGCCGGCGGTCCGGGACGTGCCCTCGGAACCGGCCGCCGGCGTGCTGCCCGCGGCGGGCTGCCACCAGTCCTGCACGTCGACGCGTCCCGAGGCGTCGCGGCGGACCTGCAGCGCCGCGTCGGAGAGCTTCGCCGACGCGATCGCGATGCGCCGGGCCGCCGGGTCGACCGTCACGCCCGAGACCGCGACGGCCCCGACCTTGGCCGGGCGGCGTCCGTCCTTCGCGAGCACCAGGCCGGTCAGCTCGAGGCCGGCGTCGGCGACCGACCAGGCGAGGGTCTCGGCGCGGGTCCAGGCGAGCGTCGCCCGCGCCGCGAGGCGACCCTCCTCGACGGCCACCTTGAGCGACGGGCCGGCCAGCGGCGCGAACCGGGCGAGGTCGAGCTTCTCGAGTTCGGCGCGCACGCGGCCGGCATCGCCGGCGAGCTCCACCTCGGTCGAGACCGTCGCGTCGCCGTCGATCGACGCGGTGATCCGTCCGGTGCCGCGGACCGAGGCCGGCGCATTCGCGAGGTCGGGCACCTCGATCGCGTCGAACGCGACCGACAGCGGCGCGACCTGGAGCGCGAGCGGTGCGGCGAGCGCCGCGTCGGACCAGGCGACCGCCGCCTCGTCGATGCGGATGCGGTCGACGCGCAGCGACTTCGGACCGGTGGTGGCGGCCGGGGACGGTGCCGCCGCGGCCGCGCCGTCGCTGCCCGCGAGACTCGGCCAGTCCAGCCGTCCCGTCGCATCGCGCCCGAGCATCAGGCGCGGCGCCTTCACCGACAGCTCGGTCACGTGCACCGGCCCGCCCAGCGGCCGCGACGCGGCGAGCACCACCGCGATCGAGCCCACCGCGACCCGCTCGCGGTCCTGCGCGTCGCGGACCTGCAGCCCGTCGACCGAGGCCCGGCCCTCGACATCCAGCGCCTCGGCGGCGGGCACGCCCATGCGCCAGGTGGCGCCGAGTTCGAGCGACACCGTCCCGGCGGCGGCCTTCACGTCGGCAGGCAGCGGCACGTAGGGCAGCACGGCCGCGAGCGGCAGCGCATCGAGCGTGAGGCCGCCGCCGTACACCGGCCGCGGCGAGAACGGCGTCGCCCGCGCCTGCAGCGTCGCCGGACGGCCGTCGACGGCCAGGCTCGCCTCGACCGTCGCGGGCCGCTCGACGTGGACATCCTCGTTCGTGAGGCCGCTCGCCTCCAGGACCAGCGCCGACAGCCTGGTGGTCTTCCCGACGACGCGGTCGTCGAACTCGATGCGGCCATCCGCGATCGCGATGCGGTCGACGCGCCAGTCGGTCTTGCGGGTGGAGGCCGGCCGGTTCGCGAAGCGTTCGGCGATCTCCATCACGTCGATGCGATCGGGGGCCGTGCGGACCAGGCGCAGCACGGGCGACTGCAGCGACACGTCGCGGATCACCACCGGCCCGGTGAGCGGCGACCACGGGTCGATGCCCAGCGTGAAGCGCTTCAGCGTCGCCGTGGGTCGCCCGGGTTCGGCCGATGCGAGCGACACGTCGTCGAGCACGACGACGCCGGCGAACGGCGACACGTCGATGTGACCGATCTTCAGCTCGCGGCCGAGCACGCCGGAGAAGTAGGCGGCGATCCGGTCCCGCGCGAGGTTGGGGCCCCAGGTGAGGCCCGCCACCAGCAGTCCGGCGAGCACCGCCAGCAGCGCGAGCCCCCAGAGCAGCACCCGTGCGGCGCGGCCGCGCTGCACGGACGGTCCGTGCCGTCGGCGAGTGGCGACGGGGCCGGGCAGGCGGCGCGGACGGGTCACGGGCGGTTCGGACTCGGGAGACCGGACGATTCTAGTCCGAGCACGCCCGCCGCCCGCGTCAGGACGCGATCCGCAGCAGCGGCACGAGCTCCGAAGGATGAGCGACGAGCGCGTCCGCGCCCCAGCGCTGCGGCGGATCGTCCGCGCCGCAGTAGCCGTAGGCCGCGGCCACGGTCCGCATGCCTGCGGCGCGGCCGGCGACGACATCGCGCAGGTCGTCGCCCACGTAGACGCAGCGCGCCGCGTCGACGCCGGCCAGGCGCGCGGCGTGCATCAGCGGCTCCGGATGCGGCTTCGCGAAGGGCGTGGTGTCGCCGCCGATGGCGGTCACCGAGCGCTCGAGCACGCCCAGCGCACCGAGGATCGGCCGGACGTAGCGCTCGACCTTGTTGCTGACCACGCCCCAGCGCACGCCGGCCGCGTCGAGCGCTTCGAGCAGCTCGGGCACGCCGTCGAAGAGGCGGGTGTGGACGATCATCGCGGCCTCGTAGCGCTCGAGGAACTCGACGCGCAGCGGCTCGAAGCCCGGATCCTCCTTGCGGACGCCGAGCCCGGCGCCGATCAGCCCCCGCGCGCCCATCGACGCGAACGGCCGCAGGGCGTCGAGCGGCAGCGGCTCGAGGCCCCGCTCGACGCGCATCGCGTTGACCGGCGCGGCGAGGTCGGCCGCGGTGTCCGCGAGGGTGCCGTCGAGGTCGAAGAACACCGCCCCCTCGGGGCTCAGCAGCGTGACCCGTGCGGAGGTGCTCATGCGGGGCGCCGGAACGCGACCATGTAGTTGACGCTGACGTCGCCGTCGACCAGCTTGTATTCGCGCGTGATCGGGTTGTAGGTCAGGCCCATCATCGCCTGCTGTTCGAGCCCCGCGCGGCGGGCCGCGGTCGCGAGTTCGGAAGGACGGATGAACTTCGCGTATTCGTGGGTGCCGCGCGGCAGCAGGTTCAGCACGTATTCGGCGCCGACGATCGCGAACAGGAAGGACTTCGGATTGCGGTTCAGCGTCGAGACGAAGACCCAGCCGCCCGGCCGCACCATCCGCGCGCACGCGGCGACGGTCGACGCGGGGTCGGGCACGTGCTCGAGCATCTCCATGCAGGTGACGACGTCGAACGCGCCGGGCGCCTCGGCGGCCATCGCCTCGGCGTCGATCCTGCGGTAGGTGACCGCCACGCCGGATTCGAGTCCGTGCAGCTCGGCGACCTTCAGCGGCTTGTCGGCGAGGTCGATGCCGGTGACGGTCGCCCCCTGCCGGGCCATCGCCTCGGCGAGGATGCCGCCGCCGCAGCCGACGTCGATCGCGCGGCGGCCGGCGAGCCCGCCGGACAGCCGCTCGATCCAGCCCAGCCGCAGCGGGTTGATCTGGTGCAGCGGGCGGAACTCGGAGTTCGGATCCCACCAGCGCGCGGCAAGCGCCTGGAACTTGGCGATCTCGGCGGAATCCGCGTTCTGCGGACGCGGCGTGGTCGGCGGGGCGGTGTCGGCGGGTGAAGCACTCATGTCGGACGTCCTGTACGGATCGCCATTCTACGGATGCCCGATGACGGACCGCCGGCGAAGCCCCGCACGGCCGCGCGGGGCTCGAAAAGAAAAACGCCCCGCGCGAGCGGGGCGTCCGGAGCGCGGAACCCCGGGGGGTTCCGCAGATCGCGGTGTCCGATTACTTGATCGGACGGGTACCGACGACCTCGATCTCCACGCGGCGGTTCTTGGCACGGCCTTCCGCGGTCTTGTTGTCGGCGACGGGCTGCTTCTCGCCCTTGCCTTCGGTGTAGACGCGGTTGGCTTCGATGCCCTTGCTCACCATGTAGGCCTTGACGGCTTCCGCACGGCGCAGGGACAGCTTCTGGTTGTAGGCATCGGAACCCACGGAGTCGGTGTGACCCACGGCGATGATCACTTCCAGCGTGATGCCCTTGATCTTCGAGGTCAGGTCATCCAGCTTCGCCTTGCCTTCCGGCTTCAGCACGGCCTTGTCGAAATCGAAGAACGTGTCGGCCGCGAAGGTGACCTTCTCGCTCGTCGGCTTCGGCGGGGCCGGCGGAGCGGCCGGCGGAGGCG
>JBAXJZ010000402.1:0-4491 GCA_037137595.1 Burkholderiales bacterium
CTCGCCGGCGGTGTAGGGATGGGCGTTCTCGGGCGTGACCGCGGATTCGGTGGCCATCCGCGTGTGCGCCACGAGGTGCGTGCCGGCGAAGCCCGAGAGGCCGTACTTCTCGGCGATCTCCAGCGGCGTGCCGACGTCCTTGTAGAGATCGATCGCGCGGCCGGCCGACAGCACGAGGAGCATCGGGAAGCCCGCCTTCAGACGCGCGCGCACGGCGGCCGGCTCGCCGGGCGTGACCAGCGTGCCGTGGTTGGCGCGCACCTCGAGCGATTCGCCGTCGGCGAGCGCGGCGCGCAGCGCGCTCCAGTCGAAGCCCTCGGGCGCGTTCACGCTCAGCTTGCGACGGCCTTCGCCCACCGGCTCGGTGAAGACGGCGATGCCCGCCGAGTCCGGGCCGCGTTCGGTCATGCCGACGAGCATGGGCTGCGCCCATTCGCCGAGCTTCCCGCGCAGCGCGGGGTTCCTGATCATCAGTCCGACGATGCCGCACATGGCAGCGGGTCTCCGTGGGGAAAGGGGTTCAGAAGAACTCGACGTAGCGCGTGCGTTCCCACTCGGACACGTGGCGCGAGTACTCGACCCACTCCATGCGCTTGAGCTTCAGGAACTCGGCGGCCAGCGCCTCGCCGAGGCCGGCCTTCACGACCGGATCGGCGTCGAGCGCGTCGAGCGCCTCGCCGAGGGTCTGCGGCAGCAGGCCGATGCCGTGCTCGGCGAGCCGCGCGGGCGACCACTCGTAGAGGTTCTCGTTGATCGGCGGGCCCGGCTCGATCCGGTTGCGGATGCCGTCCATGCCGGCCGCGAGGATCGCGGCGGTGGCGAGGTAGGGGTTGCACGCGCCGTCGGGCAGGCGCAGTTCCAGCCGGCCGTAGGGGATGCGGACGGTGGCGGTCCGATTGTTGTCGCCGTAGGCGATGTAGGCCGGCGCCCAGGTGGCGCCCGACAGCGCGCGGCCCACCACCAGCCGCTTGTACGAGTTCACCGTGGGCGCGCAGACCGCGGCGAGCGCGCGCGCATGCCGCAGCAGGCCGCCGAGGAAGTGGTAGCCGGTCTGCGACAGGCCGAGGCCGTGGCGGTCGCCGTCGTCGTGGAAGACGTTGCGCGAGGTGGCGCTGCCCAGCGACAGGTGGAAGTGGGTGCCGGTGCCGGTGCGGTCGCTGAACGGCTTGGGCATGAAGCTCGCGATCAGGCCGTGGCGGCGCGCGATCTCGCTGGCGGCCATCTTGAAGAAGACCATCCGGTCGGCGGTGGTCAGCGCGTCGGCGTAGGTGAAGTTCACCTCGAACTGGCCGTTCGCGTCCTCGTGGTCGATCTGGTAGACGTCCAGGCCCGCCATGCGGACGGCGTCGACGATCTCGCCCAGGCAGGCGGCCGAACGCGCCAGGCCCTTGTAGTCGTAGCAGGGCTTCTCGAGCGTGTCGGTGGGATCGGCGGGCGCGAGCGCGCCGTCCGGCCCGCGCGCGAGCAGCATGAACTCGGGCTCCATGCCGGTGTAGAGCGTCAGGCCCTCGTGCGCGAGCGCGGCGAGCTGGCGCTTGAGCGCGACCCGCGAGCACAGCGCGTAGGGCGCGCCCTTCACGTGGCCGTCGCAGGCGATCCGCGCGTAGCCGGGCATCCAGGGCATCGGGGCGAGCGTGGACGGGTCGCCGACGGCCATGTAGTCGGCGCCCTCCGGGCCCATGCCCATGCCCCAGATGGCGAAGGCGGCGAAGCCGGCGCCTTCCTCCAGCACCATGCGCAGGTGCTCGGCGGGCACCGCCTTCGCCTTGGCGGCGCCGTGGATGTCGACGAACTGCGCGAGGACGTACTTGATGCCGTGCCGGTCGAGCCAGGCGGGGGCGTCGGCGGCGGTCGGGGTCGAGGCCATTCGGACTCCATCGGGGCCCGTCGCCGCAGCTCGCGACAGGCCGGTCGTGGGGAGGTCGGGATCCCCGGCGCTCTGCGGCCCGGTTGAATGTGATGATATTTTCTTGCACCATAGTCGTCAATCATGACCAAGGCCTCGATCGAATCGCTCGACCGGCACCTCGGCGCGCACGTGCGCACGGCCCGCCAGCGCAACCGCCTGACCATCGCGGACGTGGCGCAGCTGGCCGAGCTGTCGCCGGGGATGCTGTCGAAGATCGAGAACGGCCAGGCCACGGCCAGCCTGGATTCGCTGGTGCGGATCGCCAACGCGCTGGGCGTGACGGTGGGCGCGCTCTTCAAGGGCTACGGCGCGCCCGGCGGCTCGGCCCGGCTGGTGAAGGCGGGCGAGGGCATGGAGGTGGTCCGGCGCGGCACCTCGAAGGGCCACACCTACCACCTGCTGTCCTACGACCAGGGGCCGCGCAAGCGCTTCGAGCCCTTCCTGATCTCGATGGACGACGCCTCCGAGGTCTTCCCCACCTTCGAGCACCCGGGCACCGAGTTCATCCACATGCTGGCCGGCCGGCTGGAATACCGGCACGGCGACGTCACCCACCTGCTCGAGCCGGGCGACTCGCTGACCTTCGACGGCGCCGTGCCGCACGGACCGGAGCGGATCCTCGAGGTGCCCATCCGCTTCATCACGGTGATCGTCTACGACACCCCTGCCCCGGAGTGAGCGCCTGCTCAGCCCGGACACCGCCTCATGCTTGACTCGGATCGCATCGATGCCAGACGCACGGACCCCCGACTCGTATGACCTGATCGTCGTGGGCGCCGGCGTCGTCGGCTGCTCGGTGGCCTGGCACGCGGCCGCGATGGGCGCCGGGCGGGTGCTGCTCGTCGACCGCGGCGGCATCGCCGAGGGCACCTCGAGCCAGTCGAGCTCGATCCTGCGGACCCACTACTCGGTGCGCGAGAACGTCGAGCTCGCCCGCCGCTCGTGGTCGGTCTTCACCGACTTCGCCCGCTACCTCGACGACCCGGAGGCCGACTGCGGGCTGGTCCGCTGCGGCTACCTGATCGTGGGCGGGGCCGACGCGCGCGGCGACGCGGTCCGCGCGTCGCTCGCCCAGCAGCGTGCGATGGGCATCCGCGCCGACGAGATCGACGCGGCGCAGGCGCGCGAGCTGCTGCCGCTGCTGAAGACCGACGACCTCGCGGTGTTCGGCCACGAGCCCGAGGCGGGCTACGCCGACGCCTACCTGACCGCCACCGCGTTCGCGCGGGCGGCGCGCCGTCGCGGTGTGGAGATCCGGCAGGGCACCGCGGTGACGGGGCTGGTCGTGGACGGCGACCGGATCACCGGCATCGAGACCGCGGGCGGCCGGATCGCGGCCGGCGCGGTGGTCTGCGTGGCCAACGTCTGGTCGAACCGGCTGCTCGGCCCGGCCACCGGGCTGGACATCCCGCTGGTGGCCGAACGGCACGAGGTGATGGCGCTCGAGGCGCCGGTGCCCTACCTGCCCTCGTATCCGGTGCTGAAGGACATGGCGAGCGCGTCGATGGTCTACGCGCGCTGCTACGGCCGCAGCCAGCTGCTGGCCAGCCCGGGCCTGGCCGGCGCCGAGACCGATCCCGACGAGGGCCAGGCCGACGTGCCGCTCGACGTGGTGGCCGAGATCGGCGAGCAGGTGGCGGCGCGGCTCGAGGGCTTCGACGAGGCCGGCGTGGCCTCGACCTGGACCGGGCTCTACGACGTGACGCCCGACTGGAATCCGGTGCTCGGGCCCCTGCCCGGCTGGTCGGGGCTGCACGTGGGCTTCGGCTTCTCCGGCCACGGCTTCAAGCTGTCGCCGGCGGTGGGCCGGCTGCTGGTGCAGTTGGCGCTCGGGCTGCCCACCGACGTGTCGCTCGAGCCGTACCGGTTCGGGCGCTTCGCCGAGGGGGCGCTGCTGGTGGGGCGCTACGGGAAGGGGGCGGTGTCCTGACGGTCCGCCCGGCGACCGCTCAGGTCTCGCTCGGCGTGAGGCCCAGCGCGCGGTCGGTGCAGGCGCGCGGCTTGTCCGGACCCGAGCTCACGGTCTTGGCCGACGCGCCGCCGCGCGCGGCGACCGCGCGGCCCAGCCGCTTGTGCAGCTCCAGCGCCTCGACCGCGTTCGCGAAGCCGCCGGCGGCCGTGCACAGGTAGCTGCCGTCGGCGTTCAGCACCACCCAGGCCGGCGCGGCGCCGCGCGGCACGTAGGCGGCCTTCCAGCGGTCGCGCTCGGTGGGCGCGAGGTCGTCGGCGAAGACCATCGTGAAATGGTAGGACCCGGCGAAGGCCTGGCGCAGGTCGCCGCGGACCAGCCAGCCGTCGAGCGCGGTGCAGGTCGCGCAGTTCTGGTCGGTGTAGTAGACGATGACCGGCTTGCCCGAGGTGCGCGCCTTGGCCACCGCCTCGACCACCGACGGGTTGTCGTCGAAGCCGGGAGGCAGCGAGGCGGCGACCGCGGCGGTGGTCGCGAAGGCGGCGACGGCCGCGGCCAGCAGGGAAGTCTTCATGCCGGGAACTCCCGAACGGATGACTCGGATCGGGGAATCGATCTGGTGCGGAAGGCAGCGTAGGCGGGTCGCGGACGGCCCGCAGCCCGCCGCGGACGA
>JBAXJZ010000403.1:0-4488 GCA_037137595.1 Burkholderiales bacterium
ACCTCGACGAACGCCCCGGCGCGCAGCGACGGATGCGGCGCGACGTGGACCACGCCGTCGATCTCCGGCGCATCGGCGCCGGTGCGACCCACGGCACCTTCGGGCCCGGCCGCGTCGATCAGCACGCGCTGCACCGTGCCCACCTTGCGCTTCAGCCGCCGGCGGCTGATCCGCTGCTGGACCTGCATGAAGCGCTTGCGCCGGTCCTCGCGGACCTCGTCGGGCAGCGCGCCGTCGAGCGCGTTGGCCGTGGCGCCGTCCACCGGCGAATACGCGAAGCAGCCGACGCGATCGAGCTCGGCCTCCTTGAGGAACGCAAGCAGGTCGTCGAACTGCGCCTCGGTCTCGCCGGGGAAGCCGGCGATGAAGGTGCTGCGCACGGTGAGCTCGGGCACGACCTTGCGCCAGCCCTGGATGCGCTCCAGGTTGCGCTCGCCGCTCGCCGGCCGCTTCATCCGCTTGAGCACCTCCGGATGCGAGTGCTGGAAGGGCACGTCGAGGTACGGCAGCACCAGTCCCTCGGCCATCAGCGGCAGCACCTCGTCCACGTGCGGATACGGATAGACGTAGTGCAGGCGCACCCATGCGTCGTGCTCGCGCGCGGCCAGCCCGAGCTCGCGGCACAGCTCGGTCATCCGCGTACGCACCGGCCGGCCGTCGACGAAGTCCGTGCGGTACTTCAGGTCCACGCCGTAGGCGCTGGTGTCCTGCGAGATGACCAGCAGTTCCTTCACGCCGGACTTCAGCAGCGCGCGCGCCTCGCGGACCACCTCGCCGATCGGACGGCTCACCAGGTCGCCGCGCATCGAAGGGATGATGCAGAAGCTGCAGCGATGGTTGCAGCCCTCGGAGATCTTCAGGTACGCGTAGTGGCGCGGCGTGAGCTTCACGCCCGCCTCGGGCACCAGGTCGACGAAGGGATCGTGCGGCCGGGGCAGGTGCGTGTGCACGTGCCCCATCACCTCCTCGAGCGCGTGCGGACCGGTCACGGCCAGTACGCTCGGGTGCGTCTCGGCGACGAGGTTGCCGCCGTCCTGTCCGGCCTTCGCGCCGAGGCAGCCGGTCACGATCACCTTGCCGTTCTCGGCCAGCGCCTCGCCGATCGCGTCGAGCGATTCGCGGACCGCGTCGTCGATGAAGCCGCAGGTGTTGACCACCACCAGGTCCGAGTCCTGGTAGCTCGGCGCGATCACGTAGCCCTCGGCTCGCAGCTGCGTGACGATGCGCTCGGCGTCGACCAGCGCCTTCGGGCAGCCGAGCGACACGAAGCCCACCCGCGGCGGCTCGGCGCTCGCGGCGGGGCGGACGGGGGCTCTGGCGGCGGCACGGGGCCGCTTGACGCTGACGGACGACATCGCGGTCGGGCACGGGGCCCGCGGGCTGATCAACCCGCGATTCTATCGCGCGGCGGCGCCTCGGGCCGGCGCGGCGGGAACGGCGTGCGGGGCCGAGTCCGGGCGGTCGGCACGGCCCGCCCGATCCGTCACTTCTTGCCGGGTTCGCCCGGCGTGCCGGTCGGGCCCGGACCGGGCGCGCCCGGCATCCCCGGCGCGCCGGGGAACGGGAAGTTCTGGAACACCGACCGTGCCTGCTGCTGCATCTGCTCCTGCATCTGCACGAACAGGTTCTTCGACTGGTCGATGTAGTGGCTCATCATGCCCTGCATCATCGGCGTCTGGACCTGCATGAACTGGGTCCAGAGCTCGGGGCTGACCGGCAGGTTCTTGCCGTCGTAGAAGGCCTTCGACTGCTCCTGGAACTTCTGCTGGATCTCGACGAAGGCCACCATCGACTTCTCGAGGTAGGCCCCCATCATCCCCTGCATCGCGTGGCCGTAGAACCGGATGATCTGGGAGAGCATCTGCGAGGAGAACAGCGGCGCGCCGCTGGCCTCCTCCTCGAGGATGATCTGCAGCAGGATGCTGCGGGTCAGGTCCTCCTCGCTCTTGGCATCGATGACCTTGAAGTCCTCGCTGTCCAGCACCAGCTGCTTGACGTCGGCCAAGGTGATGTACGCGCTGGTCTGGGTATCGTACAGCCGACGGTTCGGGTACTTCTTGATCAGGCGCGTGGCGTTGGCCATCGATGTCTCCGGGTCTTTGCCGCGGCGCATCATCCCATATGCAGGCCGCCGTTGCACGAGAAGTCGGCGCCGGTCGTGTACCCGGCGTCGTCGGTGGAGAGCCAGCCGCAGATCGAGCCGATCTCCTCCGCCCTGCCCAGCCGCTTGACCGGGATCGTCGCGATGATCTTCTCGCGGACGTCCTCGCGGACCGCCATCACCATGTCGGTGGCGATGTAACCCGGGCTGACGGTGTTGACCGTCACGCCCTTGGACGCGACCTCTTGCGCGAGCGCCATGGTGAAGCCGTGCATGCCCGCCTTGGCCGCGGAATAGTTGGTCTGGCCGAACTGGCCCTTCTCGCCGTTCACGGACGAGATGTTGATGACCCGGCCCCAGCCCTTGTCCATCATCCCGTCGATGACCTGCTTGGTCACGCAGAACAGGCTGTTCAGGTTGGTGTCGATGACCGCCTTCCAGTCGTCGAGCGACATCTTGCGGAATGCGCCGTCGCGGGTGATGCCGGCGTTGTTCACCAGGACGTCCGGATTGCCGTGCTCGGCCTTGACCTTGTCGAAGGCGGCCTTGGTCGACTCCCAGTCGGACACGTTGCCCACCGACGCGAAGAACGAATAGCCGTCCTTCTTCTGCTCGCCGAGCCACTTCTCGAAGTCGCGCGTGGGGCCGCAGCCGGCGATCACCGTGTAGCCCATGTCGTGGAACTTGCGGCAGATGGCGGTTCCGATGCCACCCATGCCACCGGTCACGTAAGCGAGCTTCGTCATCGTTCTATCTCCATCGGGCCCGCGGCGCGGGCGTTGGTTGACGCTCAGGATTGGGGAAACAGCGAGGCCGCCGCCCCCGCGGGCTTGGCCTTGATCTTCACGTAGCGGCCCGGTGCCGGTTCCAGCGGCGGATGGTCCGCGTCGCCCAGCGACGCGGGCGCGGGGCGGGTGCCCCCCTTGAAGCCCTCGAGCCAGGCGGCCCAGTCGTTCCACCAGCTGCCCGGCATCTCGGTCGCCCCCGCGAGCCAGTCGTCGGGCGACGGCGGCAGGGACTCGCCCACCCAGTAGCTGCGCCTGTTCTTCGACGCGGGATTGATCGCACCGGCGATGTGCCCCGAGGCGCCCAGCGCGAAGCGCACGTCGTTCGACAGCAGCTGGGTCGACGCATAGGCCGCGCGCCACGGGACGATGTGGTCTTCCTTCGCACCGAACACGTAGGTGGGCACGTCGATGCGGCCGAGGTCGACCTGCTGGCCGATGCAGGTGAGGCGGTTCGGGATCCTCAGCTCGTTCTGCAGGTACATGTGCCGCAGGTACCAGGCGTAGAGCGGGCCCGGCAGGTTGGTGCTGTCGGAGTTCCAGTACAGCAGGTCGAACGGCGGCGGCGCCTCGCCCTTCAGGTAGTTCGCGACGACGTAGTTCCAGACGAGGTCGTTCGGACGCAGGAACGAGAAGGTCGTGGCGAGCTCCTGCCCGGTCATCAGGCCGCCGTCGCCCAGCGTCTGCTCGCGCCACGCCACCTGCGCCGGATCGATGAACACGCCGAGCACGCCGGGCTCGGAGAAGTCGAGCAGCGTCGTCATCAGCGTCAGCGATTCCACCGGCCGCTGGCCGCGCGCGGCCAGCGCGGCCAGCGTGGTCGCGAGGATCGTGCCGCCCACGCAGAAGCCGAGCGCGTTGATCGTCCGGCTCTTCGAGATCGCCTGCACGCGGCGGATCGCCTCGGCCGTGCCGCGCTCGATGTAGTCGTCCCAGGTGAGCCGGGCGTTCTCGGCCTGCGCGTTGATCCACGAGACCAGGAACACCGTGTGCCCCTTCGCCACCGCGTGGGCGACGAACGAGTTCTCGGGCTGCAGGTCGAGGATGTAGTACTTGTTGATGAACGGCGGCACCAGCAGCAGCGGGCGCTGCCCGACGGTGGGCGTGCTCGGCGTGTACTGGATCAGCTCGATGACGTCGTTGCGGAAGACGACCGCGCCCTTCGACGTGCCGATGTTGCGGCCGACCTCGAAGGCGTTCTCGTCCGTCATCGAGATGTGGCCCTTCGCGATGTCCGCGAGCAGGTTCTCGACGCCGTGGCGCAGGCTCTCGCCGTTCGAGTCGAGCAGCTTCTGCTGGGCCTCGGGGTTGGTCGGCAGGAAGTTCGCCGGCGACAGCGCGTCGACCCACTGCTGGGTGAAGAAGCGGATGCGGTCGCGGGTCCTGGGATCGGCCTCGACGGCGTCGGCCATCCGCTGCATGAAGTCCGCATTCAGCAGGTACATCGCCGCGCTCCAGGCGTACGGCGTCTGCTTCGTCCACTCGGGCGACGCGAAGCGCTTGTCGCCGAGCTGCGGCGCGGTGCCGTCGGCGGCGAGGAAGTCGGACCACATCTTCTGCAGGCGGGTCGCGTACTCGTTCTGCAGCGTGACCAGGCGCGCC
>JBAXJZ010000404.1:0-4466 GCA_037137595.1 Burkholderiales bacterium
TCACCTCGCGGCCGAGCCGCGCCGACTCGAGCAGCGCGACACACACCTCGGTCGTGGCCATCGACCACTCGCCGCCGTGCAGCGGCGCGACGCCCTCGCGCACCGCGCCCCACCACTCGTCGATCACCTCGGCGCGCGGCACGCGCGGCGGCGGCAGCCTGCGGTGCTCGCGCGCCGCGTCGCCGTAGACCCAGACCCCGTCGGGCACCGGCCGCAGGTCGGCGCGCTCGCAGGCGACCAGCACGGGTCCGAAGTGCTCGTGGGCCCGGGGCACCGCGTCCTTCGACGGCGGCGTCCAGGCCGGCCCGCCGTAGGTGGCGTCGGCCTTCAGCCGCGCCTCCGCCTCGGGCGTGCGCACCGTCGCGAGCCGGCGGCGCGCGCCGCCGTAGGCGGCCGGATCGCGCCGGACGCCCAGCTCGCCGATCCCGTCCATCCACGCGTCGGTGTCGAAGCGACCGGCGCCGCTGTAGGTGAGCGACGCGAAGGCCCCGTCGGCGAACCACAGGAGCGCCGAGTAGGCGACCTCGGTCGGGCGCTCGGGATCCCATCGCCCCACGGCCGCGTGCACGCGGGTCGCGCGGCCGCCGGCGAGCAGGCGCACGACGTCGACCTGGTGCGCGGCCTGGCTGAACACCACGCCGCCGCCGGCCGCGGTGTCGAGCTCCTCGGGGCGGCGCGGGCGATAGAGGAAGTCGGTGCAGTTGAGCGCGTGGATCATCCGCGGCGCACCCACGTCGCCGGCGTCGACGATCCGGCGCGCGAGCAGGTAGGGCGCGTCGAAGCCGTGGCTCGGACCGACCACCAGCGACACGCCGGCGCGGGCGCAGGCCTCGATCATGTCCGCGCAGTCGCGCAGCGTGATCGCCATCGGCTTCTCGACCAGCACGTGCCGGCGGGCCGCGGCGGCGAGCCGAACGTGCCCGGCGTGCAGCCCGTGCGGACTCGCGACGTACACCGCCTCGACCTCGGGGTCCTCGACCAGCGCGCCGGCGTCCTCGTGCGTCCGCGCGCCGAAGTCGCGCTCCAGCTGCGCGCGGGCCGCCGCGCGCGGGTCGCAGCCGGCGACGATCCGCACGCGGGGATCCTCGCGCAAGGTGGCCAGCATCAGCGTGAACGCGCGGCCCAGCCCGATCACCCCGACGCGCAGCGGCCGCGGCGCGTCCATCTCAGAGGTCCAGCACCAGCTCGTCGCCGCGGCCGCGCGACACGCAGACCATGATGTGCGTCGCCTGCTCGTCGGGGAACAGCACGAGGTCGCGGTGCTCCGCTTCGCCGGCGACGAGGCCGGTACGGCATGAGCCGCAGGTGCCGCTCTCGCACGACGAGGGCACCACGTGGCCGGCCTCGCGCAGCACCTCGAGGATCGTGCGGCCGACGGGCACCTCCAGGCGCGTCCCGCTGCGCGCGAGCCGCACGGCGAAGGGCCGGTCCTGCGGCCGCGGCGCGGCGCCGTCGACGAAGCTCTCGAAGTGCACGCGGCCCGGCGTCCAGTGGCCGGTCATGTCGCGCACCGCGTCCATCAGCGGCCGCGGGCCGCAGCAGTAGACGTGGGTGCGGCCGGGCTTCTCCAGCAGCGGCCACAGGTCGAAGGCGCGCGCCGGATCGCCGGCGTCGTGGTGGACGATCACGCGGCCGCGCGGCCTCGGCTCGGCGAGCTCGTCGAGGAACGCGGCCGACCGCGCGTCGCGGCTCAGGTAGACCAGGGTCCAGGGCGCGGGCGGGTCGTCGCCGAACGATCGGATCATCGACAGGATCGGCGTGATGCCGATGCCGCCGGCGACGAACAGGTACGCCGGCGCGGCCACCAGCCCGAAGGCGTTGGCCGGCGCCGAGACCGCGAGCCGGTCGCCGACGCGCGCGCGTTCGTGCAGCGCCCGCGAGCCGCCGCGGCCCGCGTCCTCGCGCTTGACCGCGATCCGCCAGCGCGTGCGCTCGGCGGGGTCGCCGCACAGCGAGTACTTGCGCAGCGGCCCGTCGGGCACGCGCAGCGTCACGTGGGCGCCCGGGGTGAACGGCGGCAGCTCGCCGCGGTCCGGGCGGGCCAGCGTGTAGGCGCGGATGCCGTCGGCGACCTCGTCGACGGCGACGATCTCCAGCGGCGCCAGGCCGGCGTCGTCCGCGGCGGCGGTGTCCACGTCGCGGCCCTCGGCGTTCACTCGGGCTTGATGCCGGCGTAGTCGACCGCCTTCCTCGCGCGCCCGGCCTCCTCGGCGAGCGCGGTGACCAGCTCGCCCGGGCCCGAACCGACCGCGTCGATGCCGGCGGTCGCGAGCTGCTCGATCACGTCCGCGCGGCGTGCGACGCGGGCGATCTCCTCGGACAGGCGCTGCACCACCGGCTGCGGCGTGCCGGTGGGCGCCATCATCACCACCGCCACCGCGAAGTCGAAGCCGGGGATCTTCTCGGACACCGCGGCGACGTTGGGCGCGAGCGGCGAGCGCCGCGCGGAGTTGGTCGCCAGCAGCTTCACCTGGCCGGTCTTCACGAAGCCCTGCAGCGAGGGCAGCGCCGAGAACACCATGTCCACGTGCCCGCCGACCAGCGCCGGCACCGACGCGGCCGAGCCGCGGAACGGGATGTGGGTCATGAAGATGCCGAGCGAGGCCTTCATCGCCTCGACCGTCAGGTGGTGCGAGCTGCCCACGCCGGAGGATCCGTAGTTGAGCCGGCCCGGGTTGGCGCGCGCGAGCGCGATGAACGCGTCGAGCGAATCGGCCGCCACGCTCGGATGCACGGCCATGAACAGCGGCGAGCGCGCGATCAGCGACACCGGCACGAAGTCCTTCGCCGGGTCGTAGGTCATCTTCCGGTAGATCAGCGGGTTGATGGTGAACATCGACCCGTCGGTGACCAGCAGCGTGTGGCCGTCGGGCGGCGATGCGGCCAGCGCGGCGGCGGCGACCGCGCCGTTGGCGCCGGGCCGGTTCTCGACCACGACCGGCTGGCCGAGCGGCTCGGCCAGGCGCTGGGCGACGACGCGGGCGACGGTGTCGGGCAGGCCGCCTGCGGCATACGGCACCACCAGGCGGACGGGCTTGTTCGGCCAGCCCGCGGTCTGCGCGGAGGCGTTTCGTGCCGCGGGGGCGAGCCCGCCGACGAGGGCGGCGCCGGTCGCCAGCAGCAGGGGTCTGCGCTTCATCGGATGTCTCCTGGGCCGCCGCGGCGCGAGGCCGTCGGAATGCTTATGCGGCTAATCATCCGAGTGTAGCGCGCTTCGACCCCGGTCGGGCCGCCGGGCGCTACTGCTCGATCACCACGCCCGACTTCTCGATCAGGCTGCGCCAGCGCTCCATGTCGCGCCGGATGAGCGGCGCGAAGGTGTAGCCGTCGGCCCAGTTCAGCATCAGCTCCATGTCCTGCAGCCGGCGGTTCACCACCGGGTCGTCGTAGATCGCCTTGATCTCGGCGATCAGGCGGTCGGTGATGTCCTTGGGCAGCCCGGCCGGCGCCATGAACGCGTACCAGCCGCCGGTCCAGTCGACCTCGCGGAAGCCCTGCTCGACGAAGGTGGGCACGTCCGGCAGCGTGGGCAGGCGCGTGTCGGCCAGCACGGCGAGCGGGCGGACCTTGCCCTGCTGGATGAAGCCGCGGGTCGAGGCGATCGAGAAGAGGCCGGTGTGGATCTGCCCGCCCAGCAGGTCCGACAGCATCGGCGCCTCGCCCTTGTACGGCACGTGCACCAGCCCGAGCCCGGCGGACTTGCTGAAGATCTCCATCACCACCTGCGGACCGGGCGCGGTGCTGCCGTAGGTCCAGCCCTTGCCGCGCGCGGCGGCGACGAATTCCTTCGCGTCGCGCAGGCCGAGTTCCGAGCGCACCAGCAGCGCCGTGGCCGACGGGCCGATCCTCGCGAGCGGCGTGAAGTCCTTGATGGGGTCGTACGGCACGCTCTTCATCTGCACCGGGTTCTGGATCAGGCCGGTCAGCGCGAGCAGCAGCGTGTAGCCGTCCGGCGCCGCCCTGGCGACCGCGGTGGTGCCGATGACCGTGGCCGCGCCCGGCCGGTTGTCGACGATCACCTGCTGGCCGAGACGTTCGGACAGCCGGGTCGCGAACTCGCGGGCCAGCAGGTCCGCGGCGCCGGCGGCGGCGGTGGGCACGATGATGCGGATGGGACGCTCGGGCCACTTCGCCTGCGCGGCGACAGCCGCGGGCAGTGTGCCGAGCCCGGCCGTGGCCACGGCCTTCAGCACGAGGCGTCGCTCGTTCATGGGGGTCTCCTCCCGGGCGTCGCGGCCTGCCGGGACGGCGGCCGACGTGATGTCCCGGGGGGAGTCTAGCGAAGGGGGCGGGGGGGGGGCCGGCTGGGGAGATCGATTCCGGCGCGGGCCTACGAAAGTCAGCCGGCTCTCGCCGGATTCACGTTCTCGGCGCAGGAGGGCTGCGCAAGCATGCGCAGCCCGTTCGGCCGGCGGCGAGCAGTGCTCGCCGAAACCCCGGCCTCACCCTCACCGCATTCCGCCCGG
>JBAXJZ010000405.1:0-4465 GCA_037137595.1 Burkholderiales bacterium
GCGGGCAGCTCGCCGGCGCCGCGATCGACGTGCAGGTGAACGAGCCGATGCCTGCCGACGATCCGCTCTGGACCACGCCGAACCTGACGATCACGCCGCACGTGGCCGGGCAGCTGTCGCCGGCCGCGGTCGCCGCGCAGTTCGCCGAGGAGGTGGCCCGGCTGGATCGCGGCGAGCCGCTGCGCCAGCCGGTCGACCGGGAACGGGGCTACTGACCGATCACCCTCGTTGTGGAGCCGTCGGCGCTGCTGCTATCGTTCGCCGACCCCCACCCACGGCGAGGCGGACGATGGCATCCGGTGCATCCAAGGCGTTCGACATGAGCAAGATGGCGATCGGCGGCATCGGGCAGGTGCTCGACAGCGTCGAGTTCGTCAAGCGTGCGTGGTCGACGCTCAGCCTGCCGAGCCAGCTCGTGCCCACCGTGGACATCGACGAGCTCGACAAGCGCATCGCCGACCTGAAGGCGGTCGAGCAGTGGCTGAACGTGAACCTCAGCATGCTGCACGGAACGATCCAGGGGCTCGAGATCCAGCGCGGCACGCTCGCCGCGGTGAAGGCCTTCGGCGCGTCGCTCGGATCGCTGACGCCGCAGGCGCCGGCCGCCGCGCCCGCGCGACCGAAGCCCACGCTGCGCACGCCCCCGCCGCCGGCGGCCGAACCCGAGCCGGCGCCCGAGCCCGAGGTGAAGGCGGCGGCGTCCGCCGCGAAGGGCGGTGCCGCCGCGCCCGCGATGATGCCCGGCATCAACCCCGGCGCCTGGTGGAACCTGCTGCAGCAGAACTTCAACCAGGTGGCGCAGGCCGCGCTCAGCGGCGGCGGCCTGCAGGACGCCGCGGTCACCGCGATGAAGGCGGCCGGCGGTCTCGCCGGCGCCGCGATGCCCGGCCTGGGCGGCGCCGTCGCGAAGGCGGCCGCGCCCGCGAAGGCCGCGGCCGCGAAGCGCGCGGCCAAGGCGCCGGCCGCCAGCAAGCCGGCGGCGAAGAAGAAGCGCGCACCCGCGAGGAAGGCCGCGAAGGCCGATTCGTGACGCGGTTCCTGCACGGTCATGCGACCCATCCCGACTGGCGGATGGCGACCGAGCTCGCGCTCGCGCAGGTCGACGGGCGGCGCGGGACGCCGGGCTGGGCGAGCGGTGGCGCGCTCGGCCTCGTCTACCTGACCGCGGCGCTCGCGCCGCACACCGAGGCGATCGTCGCGCTGCTGCGCGAGCGCACCGGCGTCGCCCACTGGGCCGGCACCGTCGGCCACGCGATCGTCGGCACCGGCGCGGAGTACGAGGACGAGCCGGCGATCGCGCTGATGCTCTGCGACCTGCCCGACGAGTCGTTCCGGGTGTTCTCGGGCGCCGCGCCGCCGCCACCGCCCGGCGCCCGCACGGCGTCCGGCTCGGTCGCGGCGCACGCCGCCCTCGTCCATGCCGACCCGGCCACGCCCGAGCTCGCCGAGCTGGTCGAGGACATGGCGGTGAAGGTGGCCTCGGGCGTGCTGTTCGGCGGCATCGCGAGCGGCGGCGTCGACCCGCTGCCCCAGGTGGCCGACCGCGTGCTGTCCGGCGGCCTGTCCGGCGTGGTGTTCTCGTCCGATGTCGACGTGCGGATGCGCGTCACGCAGGGCTGCGCGCCGCTCGCCGGCGAACACGTGATCTCGGACTGCAGCTCGAACCTGATCCGCGAACTCGACGGACGCCCGGCCCTCGATGTGCTGCTCGCCGACCTCGGCGTCGACGAGGCGGTGCGCACCACCCGCGACGGCGCGGCGCTGATGCGTGCATTGCCCGCGGAGCGGATGCGCGCCGGCCTGTTCGTCGGCCTGGCCGACGGCGACGCCCCGACCCGCGGCCCGCGCCGCGGGTTCGGCGACTACCTCGTGCGCAACCTCGTCGGCATCGATCCGCACAACCGGCTGGTCGCGATCGCGGCACTGCCCCAGGAAGGCGACCGCGCGGTCTTCTGCACGCGCGACGCGCGCGCCGCGCGCGCCGACCTGATCCGCGCCTGCACCGAGCTGCGCGACGAGCTCGAGACCGACGGCCTCGAGGTGCGCGGCGGCGTCTACGTGTCCTGCGTGGCGCGCGGCCGCTCGCTGTTCGGCGCGGCCTCGGCGGAGGTCGGCCTCGTGCAGGCGCAGCTCGGCGACGTGCCGCTGGTGGGCTTCTTCGCGAACGGCGAGATCGCGCAGCACCGGCTCTACGGCTACACCGGCGTGCTGACGCTGTTCGCCGCGCCGCGCGACGCGGGCTGACCGACCGCGCGACGACGCGCTTCGCGGGCCGGGCGCCCGTGGCCGTTCACAGACGGTCCGCATCCCCCAGCAACCGATCCCCCCAGTCCCGGATCGCCGCCCGTGCGTCGTCCGGCAGCCGCGCGACGCTCCTGGCCATCAGCGCCGTCCGCGGGTTCGCCGCGAGCGCGGCCTCGTGCGCGTCTAGGAAACGCCAGTAGAGCGTGCTCATCGGGCACGCGCGCGGCCCGGTGCGCACGTCGGGCGCGTAGGCGCAGCCGCGGCAGTGGTCGCTCATCCGGTTCACGTACGCGCCGCTCGCCGCATAGGGCTTGGTCGTGAAGCGGCCGCCGTTCGCGTAGAGCGCCATGCCGGCGACGTTGGGCAGCTCGACCCACTCCACCGCGTCGACGTAGACGCCGAGGAACCAGGCCTGGACCGCGCGCGGGTCGAGCCCGGCGAGCAGCGCGAAGTTGCCGATCAGCATCAGCCGCTGGATGTGGTGGGCGTAGCCGTCGCGCAGCGTCTGCCCGATCGCGTCGCGCAGGCAGGCCATCCGCGTGTCGCCGGTCCACCACCAGGCCGGCAGCGGCCGGGTGTGGCCGAAGTGGTTCGCGTCGGCGAGCCGGGGCATGTCGGTCCAGTAGACGCCGCGGACGAACTCGCGCCAGCCGAGCACCTGACGCACGAAGCCCTCGACGGTGGCGAGCGAGGGCCGGTCGTCGCCGCGGCGCGTGCGCCAGGCGTCGAGCACCGCGTCGATCACCTCCAGCGGCTCGAGCAGCTTCAGGTTCAGCGACGACGACAGCAGCGCGTGCCAGCCGGTCGGCGTGTCGGTCCACATCGCGTCCTGGTAGCGGCCGAAGCCGATCAGCCTCGCGTCGACGAAGCGCGCGAGCGCCTCGCGCGCCTGCGCCCGCGTGACCGGCCAGCCGAAGCGCGACAGGTCTCCGGGATGGTCGGGAAAGGTCCGCTCGACGAGGTCGATCACCTCGCGGGTGATCGCGTCGGGCTCGAAGCGCGCCGGCGCCGGGATCTCGCCCGGCCCGGTCCTGGGATAGGCGCCGCGGTTGTCCTCGTCGAAGTTCCAGCGGCCGCCCTCGGGCTCGCCGTCGGCGTCGACCAGCACGCGGTGGCGCTTGCGCATCCACCGGTAGAAGGTCTCCATCCGCAGCTGCTTCGACGTGCCCGCCCAGCGCGCGAACTCGGCGATCGAGCACAGGAAGTGGGTGTCGGGCAGCACGCGCAGCGGCAGGCCGCGCGCACCGCACAGGTCCTGCAGCCCGACCAGCAGCCGCCACTCGCCGGGCTCGGTCACCACCAGCTCGAGCGGGCGGTGTGCGTCGATCACCCGTGCGAGCCGATCGAGCAGGCCTGGCCGGTCGGGGTCGTCGTCGAGGCGGACGTGGTCGAGCGGCACGCCGTCGGCGCGCAGCGCGTCCGCGAAGTGCCGCATCGCCGACAGGAAGAGGACGGTGCGTGCCTTGTGGCTGCGCACGTGCGTGGACTCGCCCGGCGCCTCGATCAGGACGACGCGGTCCGTCTCAGCGTGGAGAGACTGGAGGGCGGGGTTGGACCGGCTCAGCTGGTCGCCGAGCACGAGCCGCAGCGACTCGACAGGCATCGGAGCAATAGAGGACGTCGTCCCAGTTCTTCGCCCAGCGCTTGCGCCAGGTCATCGGCCGCGTGCAGTGCACGCAGGGCTTGCTGGGAAGTGACGCCTTGTTGCCGCGGAAGTTGCCGGCGCCGTCGCGCGCGCCGCCGCGGCTCACTGGGGCTCGGGGTGAGCGTCCCGCCAGCGGCGGATCGCGGGCTGGATGTCCGAGAGCTCGTTGAGCACGGTGACGTCCTGCGGCGGCCGGCGCTGCAGGATCGGGCAGTTGCCGCCGGCCCAGATCTCGGTCTCGGGCGGCAGCTTCTGGCGCAGTTCCACCAGGCTGTCGAGCACCTGGTTCGGGTTGACCACGGCCGAGAACGACAGCGCGACGACGTCGGCGCGGTGCGCGCTCGAGGCCAGCACGATGTCCCAGATGGGGGTCTGCACGCCGAGGGACACGCAGCGGCAGCCCTCGAGCGCGAGGATCGCCTCGGCCATCAGCAGGCCCAGGCCGTGCGGCTCCTGCGGGATCGTGGTGAGCAGCACGCGCGGCCGGCGGGCCGGCTGCGGGATGGTGCCGATCGCGCTGCGCAGCACGACCTGGATCGACTCGGTGTAGAGGTGCTCCTCGAACACCTCGACATA
>JBAXJZ010000406.1:0-4463 GCA_037137595.1 Burkholderiales bacterium
GCCTGCACCCGCGGCGACGCCGACGCGCGACGCGCGACGCGGGCCTTCGTCGAGCTGCTCGGCGCCTACGCCGGCGACCTCGCGCTGCTGTTCGACGCGACCGGCGGCGTGGTGATCGGCGGCGGCATCGTGCCGCGGATCGCGCAGCTGATGCCGCTCGACGTGATGCGCGCGCGCTTCGAGGCCAAGGGCCGCTTCGCCGAGGCGCTCGCCGGCGTGCCGCTGGCCGTGCTCGCCTCGCCCTTCGCCGCGCTGCGGGGCGCGGCGCTCGCCTACCGCGGCTGAGCCCCGCGGCCCCGCCGTCCGCGGCGCCCACCCTGCCGGAGCAGCGATGATGCCGAGCGCCGAAGAGTCCCCGTCCGTCGCGGACCGCGCCGCCGCATCGGCGGCATCGGCCACGCCGTCCGCCGCGTCCGCCTCGACCGCGACGCCCGAGGCCGCGCCCCGCGCGTCGCTCGACCTCGGCCTGATCGGCAACTCCCGGGCCGCCGCGCTCGTCGACGCCCGGGCCGGGATCGTCTGGTGGTGCCACCCGCGCCTGGACGGCGACCCGGTCTGCAGCGCGCTGCTGTCCGGCACGACCCGGCCCGACCACGGCTTCGTCGACGTGCGGCTCGAGGGCCAGGTCGCCGCGACCCAGGCCTACCTGACGAACACGCCCATCCTCGTCACCACGCTGGCCGACGCCGACGGCGGCCGGGTCGAGGTGATCGACTTCGCGCCGCGCTTCTACCGCCACGGGCGCATGTTCAATCCCGCGATGCTGGTGCGCATCGTGAGACGGGTGTCGGGGCGGCCGCGGGTGACCGTCCGCGCGCGCCTCGCCTGCGGCTACGGCGCACGCGCCGCCGAGCGCGTGGTCGGCACCCACCACCTGCGTTTCCTGCACGGTGACGGCGCGATCCGGATGACCACCGACGTGCCGATCACGCAGGTCATCGAGGAGCGCCCGTTCTTCCTCTCCGGTTCGGCCACGCTGCTGTTCGGCGTCGACGAGACCCTCGGCGACGCGCCCGGCGAGGTCGGCCGCTCGTTCCTCGAGGAGACCCGCGCCTACTGGCTGCGCTGGGTCCGCAACCTCGCCGTGCCCTTCGAGTGGCAGGACGTGGTGATCCGCGCGGCGATCACGCTCAAGCTCAACGCGTTCGACGACACCGGCGCGATCGTCGCCGCCGTGACCACGTCGATCCCCGAGGCCGCCGACAGCGGGCGCACCTGGGACTACCGCTACTGCTGGCTGCGCGACGCCTACTTCGTCGTGAACGTGCTGAACCGGCTGGGCGCGACCGGCACGATGCAGCGCCACCTCGCCTACATCCTCGACGTCGTCGCCGACGCCGGCGACGGCCCGCTGCAGCCGGTCTACGGCATCACCGGCGAGGCCGCGCTCGTCGAGCGGGTGGCGCCGGCGCTGCCCGGCTACCGCGGCATGGGACCGGTGCGCGTCGGCAACGCCGCGCACTTCCAGGTGCAGCACGACGTCTACGGCGAGGCGGTGCTCGCCGGCGCGCACGCGTTCTTCGACCATCGGCTCGAGCACACCGCCGATGCGCGGATCTTCGAGGCGCTCGAGCAGCTCGGCGACCGCGCGGTGGCCCACCACCAGGACCCGGACGCCGGCCTGTGGGAGCTGCGCGGCAGCACGCGCGTGCACACCTTCTCGAGCCTGATGTGCTGGGCCGCCTGCGACCGCCTCGCGCGGATCGCCGCGCGGCTCGGCCTGGAGGCCCGGCGCGCCCATTGGGCGGCGCACGCGGCGCGGATCCACGCGACGATCTGCGAGCGCGCGTGGAACCCGACGCTGCAGGCGTTCGTGTCGACCTTCGGCGGCGACCGGCTCGATGCGAGCCTGCTGCTGCTCGCCGAGCTGCAGTTCCTGCCGGCCTCGGACCCGCGCTTCGCCTCGACCGTCCGCGCGATCGAGTCGCGGCTGCGACGCGGCGACTTCCTGCTGCGCTACGACGAGCAGGACGACTTCGGCTATCCGGAGACGGCCTTCCTGGTCTGCACGCAGTGGTGGGTGCTGGCGCTCGCCGCGCTCGGCGAGACCGACCGCGCGCGGGCGATCTTCGAGCGGCTGCTGGCGATCCGCAGCCCGCTCGGGCTGCTGTCCGAGGACGTCGACCCGGCGACCGGCGAGCTCTGGGGCAACTGCCCCCAGACCTACACGATGGTCGGGCTGATCCAGTGCGCGATGCGGCTGTCGCGCCCCTGGGAGGATGCCTACTGAGCCTCGCCCGCGGCGGCGTCCGGAGACGGGGCGCCGCGGTCGACCACCGCGTAGGCGCCCACGCGCGCGCCCATCGCGGCGCGCAGCGATTCGACCGCGACCTCGGCACGCGCCTGCCCGCACATGAACGCGTCGACCGCCGCCAGACCGTGCTCGGGCCAGGTGTGGATCGACAGGTGGGACTCGGCCAGCAGCAGCACGCCGGTCACGCCGCCCTCGCCGCCGAAGCGGTGCAGGTGCGCGCCGAGGACCCGCGCGCGCGCCGCGTCGGCCGCCGCGCGCATCAGCGCCTCGAGGCGTCCCGCGTCGCGCAGCAGCGCGGCGTCGACGCCCAGCAGGTCGGCCACGACGTGGGTCGAGCGCGGCGCGCCGCTACTTGTGCCCGCTGCCACCCGACCAGCCTCCGCCGGAGCCCCAGCCGCCGCTGCGAAAGCCGGAACCGCTGCCGCGCGAGCCCGAGCCCGCCTCGTCGCCGTAGATCACGATCGTGTAGACGCCGATGACGACGCAGGCGTAGATCACGTAGAGCACCCGCAGCATCGCGTCACTCCCCGTCGTTCGTGAGCCGCAGCGGCGCCCACAGCGCGACGAGCGCGACGACGGCGGGCACGAACAGCTCGTCGAAATCGCCGAAGACCAGCGCCGGCAGCGACAGCAGCGAGAGGATCAGCGTGAACAGCCACGCGAGGTCGCGCACGCTGCGCGTCGAGCGCTTGACGAATCCGGCGCCCGCGGCCACCGCGCCGGCCGCGTCGACGGCGCCCCCCTCGGCCTTCGGCGGCGCCGCCTTGCCGAAGGCCTTCGCGATCACGTCGCCGCGCGCGTCGACGGCGAGCGACCACGTCGCCTCGGTGTCGGTCTTCTCGAGCGCGAGGCTGCGGCCCGGCGCGCCGCCGCGCGGCGCGTACTCGACCACGGCCGCGCGGTCACCGACCTTGGGCCGCCAGTTGAAGCTGCCGGCGACCCAGGTGGTCGTCGAGTCGTAGGCGTCGCGGCGCAGCCAGGCCTCGCCGCGCAGCTTCGCCGCGCCGCCGGCGGTCTGGGGCAGCTCGTTCAGCACCTCGACCCACTGCAGCCGGCCCTCGACCTGCACCAGCCAGCGGAAGCCCGCCTTCGGCGACCACAGCAGGTACTCCTGCCATTCCTGCGGGTCATCGGGCGTGCGGCGCGCGAGCACGCCGATCACGGTCCAGCGCTCGCCGAGGTACTCGCCGGTGTCGCCGAGCTCGAGCCACGTGGGACGCTGAGCGCGGTCCGCGCGTTCGACGTCGACCGCCACGCCCTCGGCGCCGCCGGTGAGTTCGGACTTGCACTGCCGGCAGGTGACGTGGGTGGCGAGCTTCGGGACGTATCGGACCGGTGCGCCGCAGGACGGACACGCGAGCGTGCGCAGCCCCTCGTCGATCGCGCCCGCGGCCTCCTCGGTCGCCGCCACCGAACGCAGTCCCGTGGGCTTGAGCGCATCGAGCTCGACCGCGCGCCCGACGTAACGGACCGGCGGCGCGCCGTCCGACCAGTCGAGCGTCAGCAGCCGGTCGTCGGACCGCAGGTCGACGACCTTCGCCTCCCAGCGGCTGTCGACCGGGAACGGCAGCTCGCCCTCGGCCGCGGCGCAGCGCGCGGTCCGGCGGTCGGTGACCGTCCAGCGCTCGCCGCCCACCATCACGGGCGAGCCGGGCGCGAGCGCCTCCCAGGCGGGTGCGCGCGCCTCCTTGCCGCGGTCGAAGGTGACCGCGTACTGCCCGCTCGCCTCGCTGAGCCAGCCGGTGCTCCCGTCGTCGAAGAGCACGTACCACTCGTTCCAGGCGCCGTCGTCGTAGTGCAGCTGGATCCGGCCCACCACCGAGAAGCCGGCGCCGTCGAAGCGGCCGCCGGTGCCGACCTGGACCCGCGTCGCGTCCTCGAGCAGCTCACCCTGCACGCCGATCCGCTCGAGCACCTCGGCCTTGCGGACCAGGGTGCTCTTGCAGAAGCCGCAGACCGCGCTGGTCGAGGTGCTCGCGCGCAGCGAGACCTTCGCGCCGCAGGCCGGGCACTCGGCGGAGAACATCGGCGAGGCGTCCGGCTCAGCCGATCAGCTTCTTCAGGATCTCGGCCTTCGCGCCGTCGAAGTCGCCCTGGCTGATCAGGCCCCGGTCGAGCAGGCCCTTGAGCTTGGCGAGCCGGTCCTCGGGCGACTCGGCCGGCGGCGCGGCGGCCGCCCCCGCGGCAGCGCCCGCGCCCGCACCGACCG
>JBAXJZ010000407.1:0-4444 GCA_037137595.1 Burkholderiales bacterium
GACCCGCGCTGCTCGCCGGCTGCGAGCCGGGCGCGGCCGAGCCCGCCGCCGCCTCCGCCCCCGCCGTCCCGGTGCCCGTCATCCGCATCGATCCGCCGCCGGCGCCGGTCGCGCCCCAGCCGGCGGTCCGGCCCCCGCCGCCGCGCGGCACCACGCCCGCGCTGACGCCGGCGATGCGGCGGCTCTCCGCCCGCGTCGACGAGGTCGCGCGGCGCAATGCGCTCGATCCGCTGCTGCTGCACGCGCTGATCCACGTCGAGAGCCGGCATCGCAGCGATGCGGTCTCGCCGGCCGGCGCGCGCGGCGCGATGCAGCTGATGCCGGCCACCGCCGCCCGCTTCGGCGTGGGCCAGCCCGATCACCTGCACGACGATGCCGTCAACCTCGCTGCGGGTGCGGCGCTGCTGAAGTCGCTGCTCGGCGAGTTCGACGGCGACCTCGACCTCGCGCTCGCCGCCTACAACGCCGGCGAGGGCGCCGTCCGGCGCGCCGGTCGCCGCGTGCCGCCGTTCCCGGAGACCCAGGCCTACGTGCGTGACGTGCGCGCCGAATACGCCCGGCTGCGCGCGCGGCCCGCGGCCGACGCGGACCGCCGCGCGGCCCTCGACGGAGAGACCCGATGAGCGCGCGCGCGTCGGCCGGCCGGCTCCTCCCGCGCGAGGGCCTCCTGTCGCGGCACAGCGACCTGCTGCTGGCCGTCGGCGTGATCGCGATCGTCGCGATGATGATCGTCGCGCTGCCCCCGCTGGCGATCGACACCCTGGTGGTGATCAGCCTGCTGGGCGGCGTCGCGCTGCTGCTGCTGTCGATCTACATCCGCTCGCCGATCGAGTTCTCGGCGTTCCCGAGCGTGCTGCTGCTGACCACGCTGTTCCGGCTGGCGCTCGCGGTCGCGACCACCCGCGCGATCCTGCTCGACGGCCACGCCGGCCACGTGATCGAGACCTTCGGCAAGACCGTCGCGGGCGGCAACCTGGTCGTGGGCCTGGTGACCTTCACGATCATCACCGTCGTGCAGTTCATCGTGATCGCGAAGGGCGCCGAGCGGATCGCCGAGGTCTCGGCGCGCTTCACCCTCGACGCGATGCCGGGCAAGCAGATGTCGATCGACTCGGACCTGCGTTCGGGGCTGATCGACAAGCTCGAGGCTCGCCGCCGCCGCGAGACGCTCGAGCTCGAGAGCGCGCTGCACGGCAACCTCGACGGCGCGATGAAGTTCGTGAAGGGCGACGCCATCGCCGGCATCGTCATCATCCTGGTCAACCTGATCGGCGGCCTGGCGGTCGGCGTGATGCAGAAGGGCATGGACGTCGCGACGGCGCTGCACCGCTACTCGATCCTGACCATCGGCGACGGCCTCGCCGCACAGATCCCCGCGCTGCTCGGCGCGATGGCCGCCGCGCTGATCGTCACGCGCACGCAGTCCGACGAATCGGACCGCCACCTCGGCGACTCGATCCGCAAGCAGATCGGCGCCAAGCCCCGCGTGCTGCTGGTCTCGGGTGGCGTCTGCATGCTGCTCGCCGTCGTGCCGGGCTTCCCCGCGGCGGTGTTCCTGCTGCTGGGCGGCACGGTCGCCGCGACCGGCGTGGCCCTCACGCCGGCGCTCGCCGACCGCGTCCGGCGCCTGCTGCCCGGCGATCCCGAGCTCGAGCGGGTCGAGGTGATGCCGGTCTCCGGCCCGATCGACCTGCCGGCCGAGCCGGTGGTCGTCGCGCCGATGCAGCCGCTCACGCTCGAGCTGCGCGGCGGCGACGCGGCGCGGCTGCCGATGCAGGACCTCGCGGCGCGCCTCGAGGGCGTGCAGCGCGACCTGCAGTCGCGCATCGGCCTCGTGCTGCCGCGGATCGCGATGCACGTCGAGCCTCAGTCCGACGCGCCCGGCTGGCGCCTGCTCGCCTGGGAGGTACCGATCGCCGGCGCCGCGATGGAGCCGGGCGCCTCGCCCGATCCCGAGGCGATCGCGGCGGCGGTGCACGGTGCGCTGCGGCGCAACGGCGTGCTCTTCGTCGGTACGCAGGAAGTGGCCGCGCTGTTCAACAAGGCCGCCGAGCACTGGCCCGACCTGGTCCGCGACGCGCAGCGCACGGTGCCGCTGCACAAGGCCACCGAGGTGGTGAAGCGACTGGTCGAGGAGGAGGTGGGGGTGCGCAACCTGCGCGGGCTGCTCGAGACCTTCGTCGAGCCGGACTCGCGCGAAGCCGACGTGCACACGCTGACCGAACAGGGGCGCGTCGCGCTGCGCCGGCAGATCCTGCACCGCCACGCGCCCGAGGGCACGCTGCGCGTCCTGATGATCGACCCGGGCGTCGAGGACTTCATGCGCCAGTCGATCCGGACGGTGGGCGCGATCCAGCACCTCGCGCTCGATCCGCCGGTGGCGATGGAGATCGTCAAGTCCGTGGGCGCGACGGTCGCACGCACCGGCGTCACCGTGGTGCTGACCTCGATCGACCTGCGTCGCCACCTGCGCAAGCTGATCGAGGCCGACCTGTTCGACGTGACCGTGCTCAGCTACCACGAGCTCTCGCCGACCCTGAAGCTCGACGTCGTCGGGCGCGTCGAGGTCGGCCCACCGGATGGACGGATCCCGGAGGGTCCGAGCGCATGAGGTCGATCCGTTCCGCTTCCCGCCTCGCCTTCGCCGCCGCGGCGCTGTGCGCGGCGCTGCTGCCCGCCGTGCCCGCCTGGGCCGGAGAACCGCCCGGCACCGGCCGTCGCGTCGTGCTGGTCGCACGCGAGCAGCCGCTCGCCGCGTTCCTGCAGGACCTGTTCGCGAACGTCGAGGCGCCGGTCTCGGTCAGCCCCGCGCTGCAGGGCGTGGTCAACGGCCGCTTCGAAGGCAGCGTGCAGTCGGTCTTCCGCGACCTCGCGCGCAGCTTCTCGCTCTCGGCCTACTACGATGGCGCGGCGGTCCACGTCTACCCGGCCTCCGAGGTCGGCACGCGCACCTACCCGACCGACCCCACGCAGGCCGCGCGGATCCAGGCGGGCGCGCAGGAACTCGGCCTGCCCGACTCGCGCAACACGATCCGCATCACGCAGTCGGGCACGCTGGTGGCGATCGGCGGCCCGCGCTTCCTGCAGCAGATGGACGACCTGGTGCGCGCCGACGGCACGCGCGTCGCGGGGGCGGCGGCCAGCGCGCGCGCGGCCTCGCCCGTCGGCTCGGTCGCCGGTCAGCCCGCGATCGGCTTCCGGGTCTTCTTCCTGCGCCACGCGTGGGCGCAGGACACGCGGCTCGCCTTCGGCGGCCGGCAGGTGGTGGTGCCCGGCGTCGCGAGCGTGCTGCGCAGCGTGACCGCGGGACTCGGCCAGACCGTCGCGCAGCAGCTTCCGCCGGGCTCGACCCTCGCGCAGGCCGACGCGCAGGCCGCCGGCGCCGGCGCGGTCGACCGGCTGCTGCCGCCCACGCAGCCGAAGCTCAAGGGCTCGGGCCTCGCCGAGCCGGGTCGCCAGCAGGCCGCGACCGACGGCGCCGAAGGCGCGCTGCCCCCGGGCACGCCGCGCGCGGTCGGCATCGGGGCCGACGGCTCGCTGCTGATCCCCCCGCGCTTCGTCGTCAACACCATCGGCGGCGCGCGCATCGAGGCCGACACCCGATCGAACGCGGTCATCGTCCGCGACCTGGTCGAGCGGCTGCCGATGTACGAGGAGCTGATCGCCGCGCTCGACGTGGCGCCGCAGATGGTCGAGGTCGAGGCGACGATCGTCGACGTCAACATCACGCGGCTCGAGCAGCTGGGCATCAACTGGCGCTGGGTCAACGGCCGCAACGAGGTGCTGTTCGGCAACGGCACCGCGAGCGACCTGCTGCTGACCGCCGGCCAGCGGATCACGCCGCAGGGCCAGGGCATGTTCGTGTCGACCGTGCTGGGCAACGGCGCGAACTTCATCTCGCGGATCAACGCGCTCGCCAGCGACGGCGCGGCGCGCGTGGTCTCGCGGCCGCAGCTGGTCACGCTGTCGAACGTCGAGGCGCTGTTCGACAGCAACCAGACCTTCTACGTCCGCGTCGCCGGCCGCGAGGAGGTGGACCTCTTCAACGTGTCGGCCGGCACCGCGCTGCGGGTCACGCCGAACGTGTTCCGCGAGGCCGAGGGCTGGCGGATCAAGCTGATGGTCGGCGTCGAGGACGGTCGCGTGACCGACCAGACCGTCGACGCCATCCCGGTGGTCGACCGATCGTCGATCAACACGCAGGCGGTGATCCTCGAGGGCGAGAGCCTGCTGATCGGCGGCATGACCCGCGAGCTGCGCGACCGCAAGACCGACAAGGTGCCGCTGCTCGGCGACCTGCCGGCGGTGGGCGCGCTCTTCCGCACGCGCACCGACAACAGCCAGCGGATCGAGCGGCTGATCATGATCACGCCGCGCCTGGTGGCGGCCGACCGCGCGCTCGCGTCGGTGGCGCCGCGCACCGAGCCGATCCCGTCCGCCGGCC
>JBAXJZ010000408.1:0-4436 GCA_037137595.1 Burkholderiales bacterium
TGGGGCAGCGCGGCCACCTTACCACCGTCGGCCCGGCCACGCCTGCACGTGCCCGCGGCCCGGAGGGACTCCGCTCAGTCGCGTGTGTCGACCGGCACCAGCCGGTAGCCGAAGCCGTAGACCGACTGCAGGGTCCAGCCGGCGCTGCCGTCGAGCTTGAGCTTGCGGCGCACGCGGCTGGCGTGGGTGTCGACGGTCCGCGTGTCGACCTCGGCACCGATCGACCAGACGGCCTCGAGCAGGCGCGCGCGGGTCACCAGCGTGCCCGGGTTCTGGAAGAGGTGCGCGGCGAGATCGAACTCCTTGAGCGTCAGCAGGATCTCCTTGCCGTCGAGCATCACGGCACGGCGGCCGACGTCGATCTCGAACCGGCCCGCGCGGATCGGCGCGCCGCGGCCGGTGCGGGTGCGGCGCGCGAGGGCCTCCATCCGCGCGAGCAGCTCCATGCCCTTGGCCGGCTTGACGATGTAGTCGTCGGCACCCTGGCGCAGCGCGCCGACCACGTCGGCCTCGCCGTCGCGGGCGGTGACGACGATGACCGGCAGGTCGAGCCCGGGACGCTTGCGCAGCTCGCCCAGCACCACGTCGCCGGACATCTCGGGCATCACCCAGTCGAGCAGCAGCAGGTCGAACGACCGGCGCTCGGCCGCGTCGAGCAGCTCGCTGCCGTTCGCGAAGCCCGTCGCCTGGTGGCCGCCGGTCTCGACCAGCATCGAGAGCAGCTGGCGCTGGTAGGGATCGTCGTCGAGGATGGCTACGTTCATGGGGTAGGACGATACGAAACCGTCGAAGGTTTGTGACCTCGGAGAATCCCCAGTCTGCGGAGGCGCCGCCTCGCCCGTGCCCTGTCTTCCCATTCGACCCTCGGAAACATCGCTGTGCTGACCCGGCGCGCCCGGACGGATGTCGCAGGACGCAAAAGTGTTTCGAATCATTTCGCACAAGGTAGCACGGCCGGATGCGTTCGACGCCGGGAGCCCCCGCAGCGCGTTCCGTACAGCGGTGTCGGGCCCGGACCCGACCCGATCGGGTGTGTCGTCAGGCGCGAGGTGACCCGCGCTCAGCGCAGGACGAGATTGTCCCGATGGATGAGCTCGGGCTCCTCGACGAAGCCCAGCACCGCCTCGATCTCCGAGGACGGTCGGCGCGCGATGCGGCGCGCGTCGGACGACGCGTAGTTGACGAGTCCGCGCGCGAGTTCGCGGCCCTCGGCGTCCAGCACCGCGACCACCTCGCCGCGCTCGAACTCGCCGGTGACCTCGACGACACCGATCGGCAGCAGGCTCTTGCCGTCCTCGCGCAGCGCGCGTCCGGCGCCGGCGTCGACCCGCAGCGCCCCCCGCAGCTGCAGGTGGTCGGCCAGCCACTGCTTGCGCGCGGCGAGCCGCGGCGTCTGCGCGGCGAACTCGGTGCCCACCGGCTCGCCCGCGGCCAGCCGCACCAGCACGTCCGGCTCGCGGCCGGAGCAGACCACCGTGGACGCGCCGCCGTGCGCGGCCCGCTTGGCCGCCAGCACCTTGGTGATCATCCCGCCCTTGCCGATCGACGTGCCTGCGCCCCCGGCCATGCCTTCGAGCGTCGGGTCGCCGGCGACCACGCGACCGAGCAGGGTCGCGGCCGGGTCCTTGCGCGGATCGGCGGTGTACAGGCCCGACTGGTCGGTGAGGATCACCAGCGCGTCGGCGTCGATCAGGTTCGTGACCAGCGCGCCCAGCGTGTCGTTGTCGCCGACCTTGATCTCGTCGGTGACCACCGTGTCGTTCTCGTTGATGATCGGCACCACGCCCAGGCGCAGCAGCGTGAGCAGCGTCGAGCGCGCGTTGAGGTAGCGGCGCCGGTCGGCGAGGTCCTCGTGGGTCAGCAGGATCTGCGCGGTCTGCAGCCCGTGCGCGCGGAAACACGACTCGTAGACCTGCGCGAGCCCCATCTGGCCGACCGCGGCGGCGGCCTGCAGCTCGTGGATGCCACTCGGACGGCGCGGCCAGCCCAGGCGCTTCACGCCCTCGGCGATCGCGCCCGACGAGACCATCACCACCTCCTTGCCCAGCGCGCGCAGCCTCGCGAGCTGCGCGCCCCAGCGATCGATCGCGTCCGGGTCGAGGCCGCGGCCCTCGTTGGTGACCAGCGCCGAGCCGACCTTGACGACGAGGCGGCGGGCGTCGCGGATGCAGGAGGTGTCGGTCATGGTCGGGCGGGTCTCGGGCGCGGGTCGTCGGGGGTCGGCGGGGACGAGGGCGCGGGTCGTCGGGCGGACGGACGCGGTCAGTCGAGCGGGCGGAAACGCGGATCGTCGGGGTCGACGGCGGGCGCGGCGGGCTCGGCGCCGTCGTCGGCGGGTCCGTTCGCGGCGGGTCCGTTCGCGGCGGCCGCGGTGCTCGTCGGGGCCGGGTCGCCCGGCTCGCCCGCGGCCTCGGCCGGCGGCTCGTCCACCGGCAGCCGCGGCCGCGTCGCCTCCAGGTGCTCCCAGATCGCGCGGCACAGCTCGGCGCAGCCCTCGCCGGTCAGCCCGGAGATCTCGAACACCGGCCCCTTCCAGCGCAGCCGCCGCTTGAACTCCGACACCGCCTTCGAGCGCGCGGTGCCCTTCGAGCCGGGCTCGCCCTCCAGCGTGTCGAGCTTGTTCAGCACCAGCCAGCGCGGCTTGTCGAACAGCTCGGCGTCGTACTTGCGCAGCTCCTCGACGATCGCGCGCGCCTCGGCGACCGGGTCGCGCTCGGCGTCGAAGGGCGACAGGTCGATCAGGTGCAGCAGCAGCCGCGTGCGCTGCAGGTGCCGCAGGAACTGGTGGCCGAGCCCCGCCCCCTCGGCCGCGCCCTCGATCAGGCCGGGCACGTCGGCGACGACGAAGCTCTTCTCGTCGGCCACGCGCACCACGCCGAGGTTCGGGTGCAGCGTGGTGAACGGATAGTCGGCGATCTTCGGCCGCGCGTTCGAGACCTGCGAGATGAAGGTCGACTTGCCGGCGTTCGGCATGCCGAGCAGGCCGACGTCGGCGAGCACCTTCAGCTCCAGGCGCAGCTTGCGCGCCTCGCCCGGCGTGCCCGGCGTCGACTGGCGCGGCGCGCGGTTGGTGCTCGACTTGAAGTGCAGGTTGCCGAGGCCGCCCTCGCCGCCCTTCGCGAGCCGCACGCGCTCGCCGTGGTGCGTGAGGTCGAACAGCAGCTCGCCGGTCTCCTCGTCGAAGACCTGCGTGCCCACCGGCATCCGCAGCACGATGTCGTCGGCGCCGCGGCCGTAGCGGTCCGAGCCCCCGCCGACCTCGCCGTTGCGGGCACGGTGCATCCGCGCGTAGCGGTAGTCGATCAGCGTGTTGACGTTGCCGTCGGCCACTGCCCAGATCGAACCGCCGCGGCCGCCGTCGCCGCCGCTGGGGCCGCCCTTGGGGATGTACTTCTCGCGCCGGAACGCGACCGCACCCTTGCCGCCGTCGCCGGCGATGACCTCGATGCGTGCTTCGTCGACGAACTTCATGGGGTGTCCGGTGAGGCGGTGCTCAGAAGAGGCGGCCGACGTTCAGCAGCGCGGCGATGCCCAGCAGCGCGAAGACCGCGGCGGCGATCCGGTGCACGACCGGGATCGGGACCAGCTTCGTGATGCGGTCGCCGAGCAGCACGGCCGGCACGTTGGCCAGCATCATGCCGAAGGTGGTGCCGGCGACGACCGCGACCAGTGCATCGTAGCGCGCGGCAAGCGCCACGGTGGCGACCTGCGTCTTGTCGCCCATCTCCGCCAGGAAGAACGCGATCAGCGTCGTGCCGAACACGCCGAAGCGTTCGGAGGCGCGCGCGTCGTCCTCGTCGATCTCGTCGGGCACGAGCATCCAGGCGGCCATCGCGAGGAACGACAGGCCGAGGATCCAGCGCAGCACGTCGGGACCGAGCGCCGACTGCACCCAGGCACCGACCGCGCCGGCGAACGCGTGGTTCGCGAGCGTGGCCACCAGGATGCCGAGCACGATCGGCCACGGACGGCGGAAGCGGGCGGCGAGCAGCAGCGACAGCAGCTGTGTCTTGTCGCCCATCTCCGCGAGCGCGACGATGCCGGTCGAGACGAGGAAGGGTTCCATCGCGGTCACGCGGCGCGACGCCCGCAAAACGAAAGGCCCCGCCGAGGCGGGGCCTTCGGTGCCGGCGCGTCGGGCCGGCTTACTGCAGCGGCTCGACGCTGACCGTGTGACGGCGCGCCGCACCCTTGATGGCGAACTTCACCGTGCCGTCGACCAGCGCATACAGCGTGTGGTCCTTGCCCATGCCGACGTTCGTGCCGGCGTGGAAGCGCGTGCCGCGCTGGCGGACGATGATCGAGCCGGCGTGGATGGCTTCGCTGCCGTAGGCCTTGACGCCCAGGCGTTTCGATTCGGAGTCGCGGCCGTTCCGGGTGGAACCGCCGCCTTTCTTCTGTGCCATGGTTCAGTTGCTCCGTTCAGGCCTGGGCGG
>JBAXJZ010000409.1:0-4422 GCA_037137595.1 Burkholderiales bacterium
GCAGGAGCAGCGTCGACAGCGCCGGGGTCAGCAGCAGCCGCCCCTCGCGCAGCCGGTCGAGCAGCGTCTCGACGTGGTGCGTGAAGTCGACGACGGCGTCGAGGCCGAACAGGCCCGCCGAGCCCTTCACCGTGTGCGCGCAGCGGAACAGCGCGTCGAGCAGGTCGCGGTCGTCGGGCGCCGTCTCCAGCTGCAGCAGCAGCTGCTCGATGCCCTCGATCTGCTCGCGGGCCTCGCTGACGAACGCGGGCAGCGCCTCGGCGATGAAGAGGGTGTCGGGATCGGTATCGTCGGGGCGGCTCATCGGAGGTCTCCTTCGGCGGGCGCTTCGATCAGCGCCTGGGCGCCGAGGGTCCTGCAGGCGTCGCGCAGCGGGCCGGACGGCGCATGCAGGCGCAGCGGGCGGCCGCGTTCGGCGAGCGTGCGCGACAGCGAGACGAGCAGCTGCACGCCGGCCGCGTCGACCTCGTCGACGCCCGAGGCGTCGACCTGCGCGTCGTCGGCGGCGGCGTCGAGCCACTCGAGGCAGGCGGTGCGCAGCGCGGCCACGGCGGGCACGCACAGCTCGCGGGGCAGTTCCAGGTGTCGGTGGGTCACGGTCGACACCCCGCTCAGGCCGGCACCAGCCGCGAGACCGCGTCGAGCAGCTGCGGCGGGTTGAACGGCTTGACCAGCCAGGCCTTGGCGCCGGCGGCCCGGCCCTGCTCCTTCTTCGCGTCCTGGCCTTCGGTGGTCAGCATGATCACCGGCACGAAGCGGTGCTTCGGATGGGCCTTGACGGCCTTCACGAAGCTGATGCCGTCCATGTTCGGCATGTTCACGTCGCTGACGACGAGGTGGACCTTCGCCGCCTGGTCGAGGCGGGCGAGGGCGTCCTGCCCGTCGCTCGCCTCGAGGACGTCGAAGCCCGCCCGGGTCAGGGACATCTTGACGACGGTCCGCAGCGAGCTGCTGTCGTCGACGATCAGGATGGTCTTGGCCATCGGTGTGCGCTCCGGTCAGAAGAAGGTGGCCTCGGCGGGCCGGGGACGTGCGGCGGTGCCCGTGCCGCCGGCATGGGTCTCGCGCTGTTCGTCGGTCGTGTAGCCGGACTCGAGCAGCGCCCGCCATTCGGCCTCGTCGGGGACGCGGCCCTGCGCGATCGCGCCGCGCAGCTGCGCGCTCGCGCGTTCGATCGAAGTGCCGACCTGGGCGGTGATCTGGTCGACCCGGTCCTGGAACTGGAAGGCGACGAGCAGGCCCTCGACGAGGTCGCGCACGCGCGCGCCGCGCTCGGCCATCGCGGCCGCCCGGGCATCGAGCGCGCCGATCGTCGCGTCCATCCGCTCGATCACCGCCGCGATCGTCCGCTCCGAGTCGGCGATGATCCGGACGTCCTCTGCACCGCGTTCGGCGGCCTCGGACAGCGCGCCGCGCATCCGCGACTCGAAGCCGTCGACGCGCTCGACGATGTCGCGGCTGGCGCGCGCCGACTCCACCGACAGGCGCCGCACCTCGGTCGCGACCACCGCGAAGCCGCGACCGGCATCGCCGGCGCGGGCGGCCTCGACCGCGGCGTTGACCGAGACGAGGCCGGTCTGCCGGGACAGGCGCACGATGTCGTCGGACAGCGTGCGGAGTTCCTGCGCGCGGTCCGCTGCCGCGCTCACCGTGCCCAGCACCGTCTCCCGCGACGCCGCCAGCGTGCGGATCGACGCGAGCAGCGACCTCAGCTCGGACTCCGAGCGGGCGAGCGTCGCGACCCGGTCGTCGCCGGCGCCGCCGGCACCCGGGGCGATCTGGTCGAGCGTCTCGAGGATGCTGGAGAAGCCGCCGAGCAGCGATTCGGTGGCCTCGCGCACCTGCTGGCGGACGGTCTCGAGGTGCGCCGCCCAGATGGCGCCGGCCTCGTCGAGCCGGGCCGCCAGCTGCGCGTCGCGTGCGTCGAGGGACTGTGGAGTGCCCGCGGACGCGCGCCCTCCGAGCCGGCGGCGCAGCCTGGACAACCAGGTGTCGCGGGGCGGATCGACGGGCGTGGCCTGCGGGGCGGAGCCGGGAGCGGAGCGGGTGTGCATGGCCGCACTTGACGGCTCGCTCCGACGGAACGTCCACGACAGCGACGCCGATTGGCTCCGTGTCGCCGATGAACGGACAGCGTTCTGACGGCGGTCAGCGCCTCGTGATCGCGCCGTGTCGTGAGTAAATCGTTAGTAAAATCAGGTATTTGCGGGTTGGGGGTCGCGATCCCGCACCTCGGGAGTGCAAGATCGCGTAAAGGGTGTCAATCGAGGTGTCTCGGGCACTCGACTCGTCGGGTTGACGTCCCGTCCATGTGTCATGGACAAAACGAACCCGCCGCGTCGCCCGGCGCCGCGCGTCGCACGGCGTCGGGCGGGCCCGCCGCGTGTCAGAGGCCGATCACCCCCCCGCTGTTCTTCGTGATCGCGATCGTCGCCGAGCGCGGCCGGGTCAGGCCGCCGTCCGGCCAGTGGCTGGTGTAGGCCGCCGGGTTGCCGATCTGCGCGACGGGCGTGTCCTCGCCGGGGTGCTGGATGTTGACGAACAGGGTCTGCCCGTCGGGCGTCTCGGCGACGCCGGTGATCTCGCACTCCTTCGGACCCACCAGGAAGCGGCGCAGCGTGGTGCCCGGCTGCGCGCCGACGCGCGTCGTGACCTGCTTGGTCGCGCCGGTCGAGTCGGTGTTGGTGATGGTCCGCGTGCCGCCGTCGCCCACGGTGCCGGGCAGCGCCGCGAGCAGCATGCAGTTCGTGACGTCGGTGTAGGCGCCGTCGTCCGTCTCGATCCAGCAGATGCCGCGGTTGGAGAACCACAGGCCGTCGGGGCTCGAGAAGTCGTTGTCGGCGGTCAGCGCCGAGAGGTTCACGTTCGCGGCGTTGGCGGTCGCGCGCGCGCCGAACAGGTAGATGTCCCAGGTGAACGTGGTCGCGGACGTGTCGCCGTTGGGCTCGAGCCAGCGGATGATGTGGCCGTTCGGGTTGCCGAACTGGTTGGTCGTGCCGCCCTTCACGTCGTTGTAGTGGCGCGGGTTCGCGGCGTCGGTCGACGCGAGCGTGCGGTTGGCCGCGTTGCTGTTGGTGAGCGTCATGTACACCGCGCCCGTCACCGGGTCGACGGCGCCCCACTCGGGCCGATCCATCTTCGTCGCGCCGATCGCGTCGGCCGCGAGGCGCGCGTTGATCAGCACATCGGCCTGGTCGGCGAACGCGTAGGTGGTGTTCGACGCGGTGATCGCGCCGCTGCCGAAGCGCAGCTCGAGCCACTGGCCCGTGCCGTCCGGATTGAACCGGGCGACGTAGAGCTTGCCGTCGTCGAGGTACTTGTCGCCGGCCGCCATGCCGCCGTTGGCGTCGGCCGGGTCCCAGTTGCGGGTCGACACGTACTTGTAGATGTACTCGTTGCGCGAGTCGCAGCCCATGTAGAAGACGACCGGCTTGCCGGCGACGGCCTTCGCGGGCCAGGCGCCCTCGTGGGCGAAGCGGCCGAGCCCGGTGCGCTTCTTCATCGGCGAGGTCGGCGCGTAAGGGTCGATCTCGACGATGTAGCCGAAGGTGTTCGGCGCATTGCGGTAGTCGTCGGCGGCGGTCGCGCCGCGGACCTCGGCGTTCCAGCGGCCGTAGAGGTCGTCGGCGGTGTCGGGGGTGACGGTGGCCCACAGTTCGCGGCCGGTGCCGGAGACGCCGTAGCGGGCGAACGAGGTGCGCTCCTTCGCCGTGCGCTTCGGATCGTCGACCGCGGCGATGCGGCGGAAGTAGCCGGCCCAGTTCTCCTCGCAGGTGAGGTAGGTGCCCCACGGCGTGTAGCCGTTGCCGCAGTTGTTGATGGTGCCGCGGGTACGGGTGCCGCCCGGCGAGTACTTGGTCGCCATGTAGGGCGTGCCGGCCGCCGGGCCCGAGAGCACCGCATCGGTCAGCGTGTGGAGGCGGCGGTTGAAGCTCGAGTTCTGGACGTAGGACCAGACGCCGGAGGCCGACCGGCGGACCTCGACGACCGAGACGCCGTGCACGTAGAACTCGCGCAGCACCTCGTCGGGCACGGTGCGCTGCTGCGCGTTGCCGGTGCCGGTGGAGGTCACGCCGTTCGGGTGCAGGAACACCGGGGTGATCGCCTCGTGGTTGATCGCGAGCAGGCCGCGGTCGGAGGCGGTCGCGCTGCGCTGGCCGGTGGCGTCGAGCGGGAAGAACTGCATGCCGTCGTGGTGGTCGCCGGCACGGTTGGCGAAGGTCGCGCCGGCGTCGCTGCCGTTGTTCGCGTAGGCCGAGGTCGCGGCGTTCAGCGGGTCGCCCAGGCGCAGCACGACCGTCGAGGTGTAGCCGGCGGCGAGCGTCACCGTGTCGGAGAGCGACTTCGGGATCGCGGCGAAGCCGAGCGAGGCCGGACGGGTGGGCGTCGCGGTCTGGGTGACGCCCGCCACCGCGGTCGAGG
>JBAXJZ010000410.1:0-4421 GCA_037137595.1 Burkholderiales bacterium
AGGCCAGCAGCGTCTGCACCCACTCGGACTGCAGCCCCTTGTCGAACAGGTCCGACAGCAGCGAGCGCAGCGGGCCGGTGCTCGCCAGCGGCACGCCGTCGGGGCCCACCGCGACGCCGTCGGTGCGGCGCCAGGCGTCGTCGATCCGCAGCCCGCGCGTGGCCAGCGAGAAGATCGTGCCGATGGTCGCCAGCGTCTGCTTCACGTGGTCGACGATGCCCAGGTTGATCTCGGGCGGATCCGCGGCCTGCGCCTGCCCGCGGCGGATCAGGGACCAGGGGTCGTCGCCGCCCGGTGCGCCATCGCCGGCGCCTGCATCGGCGGCATCGCCGGCCAGCGCACGCAGCCCGGCGATGCCCGGGAAGAACAGGTAGAGGCTGCCGCGCGTGCGCACGAGCGGCGGCACCGTGATCTCCACCGCCTCCCGACCGGCGATCGGGATGCGGAAGGTCGTGTCGCGGGTGCGCAGCCCGGTGATCGGGTCCTGCGTGCCGCGGATGCCGCTCGCGGCGAGGTCGCCCTGGATCCACTGCCGCTGGATGAACTCGAACTGCCGCTCGAGGTCGGCGCACAGGAAGAGGCCGAGCAGGCCGACCCGCTCGGTGCCGTTCCCGTCGGTCCAGCGCGTGGGCAGGCCGCGGCGCAGCAGCCGGCGCGAGTGCCGCTGGCCGGCGACGCGCGCGTTGCGCGGGTTGCTGCGCCGGATGTGCGCGCCCACCGGGCAGCGTTCGCCGACGTGGTCCTGCGGGACCTCGGGGTGCTCCCACGACGGGGCGTAGTCGAAGTCGTTGCGCGGCGGCGCGTTCGCCGGATCGGGATGGTCGAGCGACACCGGATGGCCGTTCGCCCAGCGGCCCATCAGCTTCGCCTTGATCAGGTCGCGGTCCAGGCCGGTCGCCTGCGCGCCGCGGTCCAGCGCGGCCTCGAAGGCGTGCACGTCCTGCTCGATCAGCCGCAGCGCGGCGAAGGTGCCGTTGTGCGCGAGCGCGGGCGGCATCTTCCCGATCGACGGTCCGCCGTAGATGTCGTGGTAGTCCGGCCCGAGCAGGAACTCGCCGGGGCTCGATGCCGGCTGGAAGTCGTCCGGCTCGCGGCCGGCGCGCGTCGCCGGCGCCTGTCCGCTGATGCGCGGGTCGGTGATGCCGTCGCGATAGCCGAAGTAGACCCCGTCCTCGGGCAGCGCCCGGGCGTCATGCGAGGCGACGCGCTCGAGGCCGTGCTGCCGCGCGTCGGCGACCAGCGCCTCGCGGGCCGCGACGAAGCCGTCCCAGTCGGGGCCGCCGGCGCGTTCGTCCGCGAAGGCGTGGAGCACGACGGCGACGTGGATGTGCTGCGCATCGCGACCGAAGCGCCACAGGTCCTCGACCTTCAGCGTCCCGTCCTCGCCGAGGTCGCCGTTGTCCTTCGCGCGCGCCTGCGCCCCCTCGCGGAAGGCGGCCGGGAAGGTGGCGAGGACCTCGGGGTCCGTGTCGACCAGCGCCTGCAGGCCGGCGAAGGTGAAGGCGACGTTGGTCGTCAGCTCGGGCTTGATCGGCCGGCCGCCGCCGGCGGGCACGGGCCAGGGCGCGCCGCTGGTCACCGTGCGCCAGGCCGGCGCCCCGGCCGCGCGCGGGCCGGCGAGCGCCGACAGCCAGCCGCGGGCCTTCCCGGCGTCGGTCACGGTGAGGAAGACCCAGTGGGCGTGCCGGGCGTGGTAGCCGCGCAGGAGGTTACCCTGCACGTCCGCGGCGTCCACGCGCGCCGCGGGCCGGTCGAGCGCGGGCGGCCGCTTCGCGAGCGGGCCGGCGATGTCGATCGCGGTGCGCTCGGGGTAGGCGTTGTAGATCGGATAGTCGAAACCGTCGGGGAACGCGCCGGCGTCGCCCACCGACAGCGGCAGGAAGCGGACGCGGTTCCACCGCTTCACGAAGGCCAGGAACTCGTCGGGATGATTGCGGATGGGCAGCGGCGGCGCGATGTCGGGATCGACGTAGGACAGCAGCCGGTCGAAGACGTCGCCGATCGCGACGGCGAAGTCCATCACGTAGGGCTCCAGCGGCCCGTCGAACTCGGTGACGACCATCAGCGCGCTGCCGTCCCAGGAGGGCACGAACCGGGCGAAGTGCAGGAACGAGAGCTGGTCGAGCGCGCTCTGGATCACGGGCTTGGCCGCGGTGATGTCCCAGAGGATCAGCGGCAGCTGCGACGGATGCTGCAGCGGCAGCGCGAGGTTGAGCCCGTGGGTGGTGGCCTGGGGCGAGCCGCGCAGCAGGTTCTGCACGGGGGCCGGGAACGCGGTCATGCCGGAGTCCTCTCCTGGTTCGGGCCGGACGTGGCGGAACGGCCCGCGCGGCGCCCCGGCAGGGGGCGACCGATCGGATGCGGCAGGCCGCGACGGCACCCGCCGCCGCCTGCCACGCTGCCCGAGAGGATGACGCATCGGCGGCCGCCGGTGCATCAGGCGGTCCTTAAGCGTTCCTAATTCGTCGGAGTCGGCACGCGGGCCGAGCCGCCGTCAGCCGTCGAGCGTGATCCCCGCGTCGACGATGATCTTCTTCCAGGTGTCGAGGTCGCGAAGCAGGATCGCGCGGAACTCCTCGGGCGACTTCCGCGGCGGCGGGTCGATGTTCAGCGTGGCGGTGCGCGCCACCATCTCGGGCATCGCGTTGATCCGGTTGATCTCCTCGTTCAGCCGCACCACCACCTCCTTCGGCGCGTCGGCCGGCAGGAACACGCCGAACCAGCCGACCGCGTCGAACGGGTAGCCCTGCTCGCCGAAGGTGGGCACCTGCGTGAGCCTGGGCGGCCGCGCGTTGCCGATCACCGCGATCGGGCGCAGCTTGCCCTGCTCGATGAAGGGCAGCGGTGCCGCCGGGTCCGACCAGCCGATGTCGAGCGTGCCCGCCGCGAGGTCGGTCAGCAGCGACTGGCTCTGCTTGTAGGGCACGTGGTTGAGCGACATGCCGGTCTGTCGCTTGAGCCATTCCATCGCGAGGTGCCCCGACGAGCCGACGGCCCAGGTGCCGTAGCTGTAGGTGTTCGGCTTCGCGCGCACCGCGGCCACCAGCTCGGGCAGGGTCTTCGCGGGGAACCCGTTGCCGACGAGCAGCAGCACGCCGCCCACCGCCGTCTGCGCGACCGGGACCAGGTCCTTGCGCACGTCGTAGGGGATCGACTTCAGCAGCGACGGCGCCATCACCATGTTGGTGGCGTTCGTGTACAGGACCGTGTGCCCGTCGGGGGCGGCGCGGGTGACGGCCTGGGTCGCGATGATGCCGCTCGCGCCGGGCTTGTTGTCGACCACCACCGGCTGCTTCAGCGCCTGCGACAGCCGCCCGGCGAGTTCGCGGGCGAGCATGTCCGGGCCCGAGCCCGACGAGGATGCCACCACCAGCGTGATGGGCCGGTTGGGCCAGGTCTGCGCGTGGCCGGTGCCGGCCCAGGCGGCGAGCGCAAGGCCCCCCGTGCGTCGGATCGCTTCGCGTCGTTCCATGTCTCCCCCCGTGATGCGTCCGGACCGCCGGCCGCGATGTGCGTCGTCGCGGTGCCTCGTGCGGACAGACTCACTCTAGCGGGCTCCTTTATTCTTGTCGACAAGAATCACGGCGACCGGAACGAGCGACCGCCGGCGGCGCTTCGACACGTCCGGGTCGGCGTGCTAGCGTGCACCGCCTCCCGCGCCGCCTCCACGACCCGCCGACACGATGGCCCGCCCCAAGACAGGCAACGTCCCCGACCTCGCCGTGCTGCTCACGCCGCCCACGCCGCTGATGCGCGCGGTGGAGCAGGGCATCCTGCGGCGGCACGCGTGGTCGCGGGCCTCGGCGCCGGCGGCCGAGCAGATCGCGGTGCGGATCGCCGGACTGATCGTGACGGACCTGATCCACGCGGGGCACCGGCTGATCGAGAGCGACATCAGCGACACGCTGCACGTGAGCCGTGCGCCGGTGCGCGAGGCGCTGCGCATCCTGGAGCGCGAGCGGCTGGTGGAGTTCGAGCCGCGCCGCGGCGCGGTGGTCACCGCGCCCGACGCGAACGACCTCGCCGACATCTACGCGGTGCGCAACGCGCTCTACCGGCTGCTGTTCGTGCAACTGATGGAGCGCAGTCCGGACGCGGTGGAGGCGGTGTTCGAGGCGCGGATGCCCGCGCTGACCGAGGCCGCCGAACGCGGCGCGACCGACGCCTACGCGCTCGAGGGCTTCCTGCTGAACCTCGCCCTCTTCGACCTCGCGCGCGGGCGGATGATCGCCGACATGCTCGCGTCGATCTCGCTGCGCACGCTGCGCTACGTGCGGCTCGGGCTCGTCGACGACCCGGAGCGGATGGCGAGCTCGCTGCGTACCTGGCGGGCGCTGCACCGCGCCGTCGTGCGGCGCGACGTCGACGAGGTGCTGAAGACCGCCGAGCGCCGGATCCTGTCCTCGCGCGACGCGGCGCTG
>JBAXJZ010000411.1:0-4411 GCA_037137595.1 Burkholderiales bacterium
GAAGACCTGGTCGTTCATCAGCACGACCGCGCCGGCGCCGCGCGAGGCCGCGTCGACGGCGGTGACCGCCGCCGCGTAGAGGTTCATCGGTCCGTCGGCGCCGATCGCGGTCGCCGGCCGCATCGCGCCGGTGAGCACCACCGGCAGGCGGCGCGGGCAGCAGAGGTCGAGCAGCAGCGCCGTCTCCTCCATCGTGTCCGTGCCGTGGGTGATCACGATGCCGGCGAGGTCGGGATCGGCCTGCGCCGCGCGCACGCGCGCGACCAGCGCGAGGTGGTGCGCGGCCGTCATGTGCTGGCTGCCGATCGAGAACGGCTGTTCGGCCTCGACGCGGGCGAGCTCGCGCAGCGCGGGCACCGCGTCGACGAGGGCCGAGACGGGCAGCGCGCCGGGCACGTAGCCCTGGGTCCGGTCGGCGGAGGGGGCGGCACCGGCGATGGTGCCGCCGGTGGCGATCAGCAGCAGGCGGGGCAGGTCCATCCCGCGATCGTACCCGGCGGGGCGGCGACCCGGATGTGCGCGTGCAACACGGCGACGGTATGATGGGTTCGCGGGAGCACCACGGAGCGGATGGTTCGATGCACGAGATCCTCGTCCTCGACGTCGCCGGCACGCCGGTCAGGTGGGTGGACCACGAGTCCGCCGCCGGCTATTACTCGAGCGGCAAGGTGCGCTGGGAGCTCGGCTCCGACCGGATCGTGCTCCGCGGCGGGATCAACCGCGAGCACGGGCACCGCTCCGAACTGGAGATCGCCGCGATCATCGCGATCGACGGCCCGCGCTGGCGGGTGCGCGGCACCGAGGACCGGCCCGCGCTGTCGCGCTCGATGGTCTTCGCGCGCGACCGGCACGTCTGCGCCTACTGCGGCGGGCGCTTCGGCACCGCGGCGCTCGAGATGGAGCACGTGGTGCCGAGCTCGCGCGGCGGGCGCACGGTCTGGCAGAACGTGGTCTCGGCCTGCCGCGCGTGCAACCAGCGCAAGGGCAACCGCACGCCCGAGTCGGCCGGCATGCCGCTGCTCTACGTGCCCTACATGCCCAACCGGCACGAGGCCTTCATCCTCGCCAACCGCCGCATCCTGTCCGACCAGATGACCTTCCTGCTGGCCGGCGTGCCGCGTCACTCGCGGCTCTGGGATGCCGACGCGACGATCGCCGCGGGCTCGCCGCCGGCGGGCGGCACGGCACGCGCGCGCAGGCGCTCGCCGCAGGCGTCGGCGGGCAGGGGCCGCGAGAACAGGTAGCCCTGCATCCCGCTGCAGCCGAGCGCGAACAGCGCGTCGCGCTGCGGCTCGGTCTCCACGCCCTCGGCCACCACCGCTGCGCCCAGCCCGCGCGCGATCGCGACGATCGCGGGCACGATCGCGCCGCGCAGCCCGTCGGGCGTCATCAGGTCGCCGACGAAGGCGCGGTCGATCTTGATGCAGTCGATCGGGAAGGTGCGCAGGTAGGCGAGCGACGAATAGCCGGTACCGAAGTCGTCGAGCGCGATCCGCACGCCGAGCGCCGACAGCTCGCGGAGCATCCGCGCCGCGCGCGCCGGGTCGGCCATCACCGTGCTCTCGGTCAGCTCGAGCTGCAGCCGCGCCGGCTCGACGCCGGTGCGCTCGAGCAGCCCGCGCAGCTGGGCGACGAAGCCCGGGTCGCGCAGCTGCACCGGCGACACGTTGACCGACAGGTAGGGCGTGCGGCCGTCGGCGTCCTGCGCCGCGTCCCAGGCGACGAGCTGCGCGCAGGCCTTCTCGAGCACCAGCGCGCCGATCGCGCCGATCAGTCCGCATTCCTCGGCGAGCGGCACGAAGACCGCCGGACCGACCGGGCCGTGAACCGGATGTGTCCAGCGCGCGAGCGCCTCGACGCCGATCACCTCGGCGTCGGCGCCGGCGACGATCGGCTGGTAGACCACGCCGAGCTCGCCGCGCGCGACGGCGGCCCGCAGGTCGTTGATCAGCGCGACCTTCTCGCGCAGCGACGCGTTGATCCGCGGCGCGTAGAAGCGCATCGCGTTGCGGCCGTCGCGCTTGGCCTCGTACATCGCGGCGTCGGCGTTCTTCAGCAGGCGGCGCGGGTCCTCGCCGTCGTCGGGATAGACCGCGATGCCGATGCTCGCGCTCACCGTCGCGGTCAGGCCGTCGAGCGGCAGCGGCTGGGCCACCGCGGCGAGGATCTTGCGCGTGACCGACTCGACGTCGCGGCGTCGGCGGACCGGCTCGAGCAGCACCAGGAACTCGTCGCCGCCGAAGCGCGCGAGCCGATCGCCGCGCCGCAGGCAGCGGCGGATCCGCGTGGCCACCTGCTGCAGCAGCTCGTCGCCCGCGTCGTGGCCGAGCGAGTCGTTGATCTCCTTGAACCCGTCGAGGTCGAGGAAGAGCAGCGCGAAGCGGCCGCCGCGCGCGCGGGCCTGATGGACCGCACGGTCGAGCTCGTCGCGGAAGGCCGCGCGGTTCGGCAGCCCGGTGAGGTCGTCGTGCCGCGCGAGGCGCTGCAGGCGCTCGTCGGCGCGTCGCCGGTCGCTGACGTCGAGCAGCGTGCCGCGCAGCCGCGCGACGCGTCCGTCGGCGTCGGTGCGCGAGACCAGGGTCGCGGCGAACCAGCGGACCTCGCCCTGCGCGTCGAGCAGGCGCAGCTCGCCGGCGAGCCGGCGCGGTGCCGCGTGGACGATGCGCAGCGCGCGCCGCACCGCGTCGCGGTCCTCCGGCACCACGCGGTCGACGATCGCGTCGAGCGTCGCCCGCGTCGACTCGGTGTCGATGCCGAGCCGACGCGCGAGCGGCTCCGAGACCTCGAGGGCCTCGTCGTCGAGCCGCAGCGTCCAGCTGCCCAGGCCGGCGAGGCGCTGCGCCTCGAGCAGCTCGACGCGGCTCGCCTCGAGCTGCGCCGTCCGTTCGGCGACGCGGAACTCGAGACGGTCGCGCTCCTCGCGCAGGCGGCGGTTCGCGCGGGTCAGCGCGTCGGCCGCGTAGCGGTACGAGCGGCGCGAGTCGTCGAGCTCGAGCACCAGTCGGCCGACCTGCGCCTCCAGCGCGTCGAGCGCGGCGCGGACGGGCTCGGCCTCGAACGGCGCGTCGGCGGGGTCGAGGCCCGACGAAGCGAGCAGCGTCGTCAGCAGCGGGAAGGGCGGGCTGTTCACGGACGGGAAGGCGTGGAGTCGGCCGGAGCCTATCGACCGCGCCGCGCCGTGCCCGTGATCGAATGCCGCGCCGGGGCGGGCGGCCCGTCGCCTGCCGACGGGCGGTCAGGCAGTGCGAACGGGCGGCCCGTGTACCGCCGCGGGCGGGCGGCGTCCGGACCCCGGACTCAGCGTCCGGCGGTCGGCGTGCCGGCCGTCGCGGGCGGCGTCGGGTGGGACGCCTCGGCGGGGCCTGCGTCCGACGGCGCGACGGCGGTGCCGGGGTCCGGCGGGCGACGCGTCGGCTCGCGCGTCAGCGCCGACTTCACCAGCAGGTGCGCGGCGATCGGCGCGGTGAGGAAGACGAAGACCGTGATCAGCAGTTCGTGGATCACCAGCCGCTGGCCGGTCCAGCCGAAGAACACCATGGACGCGAGCAGCACGCCGCCCACGCCGAGCGTGCTCGCCTTGGTCGGCGCGTGCAGCCGGAGGTAGAACTCGCGCAGCCGCACCAGGCCGATCGCGCCCACCAGCGCGAAGCCGCCGCCGGCCACCATCAGCAGGCTCGCGAGCAGTTCGATCGCCAGCGGCAGGTCGTCGGTCGCCATTCGCCGCGTCCTCAGTCGTGGTCGATCACGTCGCCCTGCGCGACGAAGCGCGCGGTGACGACCGTGCCGACGAAGCCCAGCAGCGCGATCACCAGCGCCGCCTCGAAATAGACCTGCGTGCGGAACTTCAGCCCGAGCAGCACGACGATCGCCAGCGCGTTCACGTAGAGCGTGTCGAGCGCGAGCACGCGGTCGAGCACGTCGGGGCCGACGATCAGACGCCAGCAGCACAGCAGCATCGCGACGGCGAACAGGCCGAGGGAGACGGTCAGCGCTAGGTCGATCATTCGAACAGCTCCCGGATCGGCGCCTCGTAGCGCGTCTTGACCTCGTCGACGAGCGCCTGCGGGTCGGCGATGTCGAGGCCGTGGACCAGCAGGTGGCGATGATCGTCGGACAGCTCGCACGACAGCGTGCCCGGCGTCATCGTGACGATGCCTGCGAGCAGCGCGATCGAGCGTGGCCGCCGGACGTCGAGCGGCACCCAGACGAAGCGCGGCGCGAGCGCGTCGGCCGGCCCGACGATCCGCCTGGCGACCTGCAGGTTGGCCATCACGATGTCCTTCAGCACGATCCCGGTGAGGCGCGCCGCGACGCGCGGGCGCGCGAGCACGCCGCGGTCGCCGGGCGCGCCCGCGAAGCGCGGCTCGGCGCCGGGCACGCGGGCGAGCACCAGCGCGAGCGCCAGGCCGAG
>JBAXJZ010000412.1:0-4408 GCA_037137595.1 Burkholderiales bacterium
GGGCGCCGGGTCGCGCATCAGCACGTCGTCGTAGCGGCCGAGGTCGCCGGAGAACAGGATCGCGCGGCCGCCGACCTCCAGCCGCAGGCTGGCCGCGCCGAGGATGTGCCCGGCGTGCGTGAAGCGCGCGCGGGCAGCGTCGGGCAGCACGACCTCCTCGCCGAAGCGGACCGGGCGCAGCCGCTTCAACGCGGCCTCGGCGTCGGCCTCGGTGTAGAGCGGCAGCGCGGGATGGTGCTTGGAGAAGCCCTTGCGGTTCGCGTAGGCCGCGTCCTCCTCCTGCAGGTGGCCGCTGTCGGGCAGCAGCAGGCCGCAGAGCTCGCGGGTCGCGTCGGTGCACCAGACGGGGCCGGCGAAGCCGTCGCGGACCAGCCGCGGCAGATAGCCGGAATGGTCGATGTGCGCGTGCGTGAGAAGCACCGCGTCGAGCGTGCGCGGATCCAGCGGCGGCACGGCCCAGTTCTGCAGCCGCAGCGCCTTCAACCCCTGGAACAGCCCGCAGTCGACCAGCAGGCGGGACGGTCCGTGCTCGACCAGGTACTTCGAGCCGGTCACCGTGCCGGCCGCACCGAGGAAGGCCAGTCGTGTCATCGCGTCCCCCTGAGCCCTCAGGGTACCATCGCCCCGCCGGCGTCCGACCGGCCCCGACCAGACCCGCAGGAGACATCCCGATGACCCGCCCGATGCGCCGTCGTGCGCTGATCGCCGCCGCCTGCGGCGCCGCGCCGTTCCTCGTCCCCGTCCGCGCCGCCGGGCAGGCCTGGCCGACGAAGCCGCTGCGGATCATGGTCGGCGCGAACGCTGGCGGCGGCACCGACATCATCGCGCGGATGCTCGCCGAGAAGCTGTCGGCCTCGCTCGGCCAGCAGGTGATCGTCGAGAACCGGCCGGGCGCGTCGAACACCATCGCCGCCGACATCACCGCGAAGGCGCCGCCCGACGGCCACACGCTGCTCGTCGCGACCAACACCGGGCAGGCGATCGCGCCGCACCTGATCAAGCTCGCGTTCGACCCGATCAAGGACATCGCGCCGATCGCGCTGATCGTCGACGTCCCGAACGTGCTGGTCGTGAACCCGGGCCTGCCGGCGAAGTCGGTCGCCGAGCTCGTCGCGCTCGCGAAGGCCAAGCCGGGCGAGCTGAAGTACGCGTCCTCGGGCGTGGGCAGCACCCAGCACATCGCCGGCGAGGCCTTCGCCGCGGCCACCGGCACGAAGCTCGTGCACGTGCCCTACAAGGGCAGCGCGCAGGCGCACCTCGACCTGATGTCGGGTCAGGTGGAGACGATGTTCGACACCACCTCGTCGGCGATGCAGCACATCCGCAGCGGCAAGCTGCGCGCGCTCGCGGTGACCACGCCCCGGCGCTCGGCCGAGCTGCCCGACGTGCCGACGCTCGCCGAGGCCGGCGTGAAGGGCGCGGAGATGGGCACCTGGTACGGGCTCTTCACCACCGGCGGCACGCCGGCGCCGATCGTCGAGCGGCTGACGGCGGAGGCCGCGCGCGCGATGCAGCAGCCGGACGTGCAGGCGAAGCTGCGCGGGCTGGGCGGCGAGCCGGGCACGCTGAGCCGCGAGCAGTTCGCGGCGATGAACCGCGCGGAGCACGAGCGCTTCGGCCGGCTGATCCGCGACGCGGGGATCAGGCTCGACCCGTGAGCGTCGGCCGCGGGGCCGGCGCCTGGGCCCGGCGTCAGTCGAGCAGCGCCTGCGCCAGCGCGGCGCGCAGCGCGTCGTCCACGCCGGCCGCGCGGAGCCAGCCGTCCAGCGAGCCGTGCGTGCGCTCGGCCTCGCCGAGCGCGGCGTCGAGGTACTCGGTGCGCACGTCGGCGATCGTCTCGATGGCCGCGCGCTCGCGCTCGGTCGGCGACAGGCCGGCACGCTCGACGAGCCGGGCCGCGAGCGCCGGCGCCGGCGTGCGGCGCGCGCTCTCCAGGTAGTCGTCCACGATCGCGTCGCGCGGCACGCCCACGGCGGCCAGCAGCATCGCGACGACGAAGCCGGTGCGGTCCTTGCCCGCGGTGCAGTGGACGAGCACCGGCATCGGCTCGCCGCGGGTCCCGGCGAGCCGGGTCGCGGCCTCGAGCACCGCGGGCGCGAGCGCCACCGGCATCCGGCCGTAGGTCTCGATCATCCAGCGGCGCGCGCCGTCGGCGTCGAAGTCCGGGCCGCCGAGCGCGAGCGCCCAGCCGCCGGCGCGGACCGCCTGCAGGCTGTCGGGCAGCGCGTCGAAGGTCAGCGTCTCGCGCGGGGCCGAGGCGGGCCAGCGGCTCGGCATCTGCGTGCGCTCGTCCGCGCGGCGCAGGTCGAGCACCGCGCCGATCCGCAGTGCGGCGAGCGCGTCGAGGTCGGCGTCGGTGAGCCGGTGCAGCGCGTCGGAGCGCCACACCCGGCGAGCGCGCAGCCGGCGGCCGCGGGCGGCCGGCAGCGGTGCGACCGGACGGAAGTTCGGGGCGCCGGCGAGGCGCGGCGGGTCGATGGGGGCGTTCATCGGCCGAGCATACGGCCTGGGTGCGGACCGACGCGGCGCGGACCGATGCGGCGCGGAACGGGGACGGCCTGGAACGCGCGGGGCGCCGCGATGCCGGCACGCTTCGGCCGAGGCCCCGCGCGCGGCGCGGCGCGGGCCGTGGCCCGGACCGATCAGCCCGCCTCGGCCCCGTCCCCGCCGTCGTCCCCGTCGTCGCCCAGCCGCATCAGCCCGTCGTCGAGCAGCGCGTGCAGCGCGGCGACGCGCTCGGCGCCGAGCAGCGCGTTGACCTCCAGCTGCGCCTTCTTCCAGTGGCGGCGCGCCTCGGCCTGCTTCGCGCGACCGGCGGGCGTGGCCGCGACGAGGCGGCTGCGCGCGTCCTCGCCCGGACCCTGCACGACCCAGCCGGCGTCGATCAGCACCCGCAGGTTGCGCGTGAGCGTGGACGCGTCGAGCCCCATCGTGCGCGCGAGCTCGGCCGGCCGCACCGGCTCGTTCGAGACGATCGCGGTCAGCAGCGAGAACTGGGTGCCCTTCAGGCCGGCGCGCGCGAAGTGGGCGTCGTACCGGCGGCCGACGGCGCGCAGCAGCCGGCGCAGCTTGAAGTTCGTGCAGCCCCGCGGCGCGGAGGCGGCCTGGAGCGCGGGGTGGACATCGGCGGCGGGCATCGGTACATTGTAGCTGCAATCGTTGCAGCTGCAAGCATCAGGCGGGTCGGCTGCGGCGCTCCCCGACGCTCCCCCGCGCGTCCCCGTCCCGAGGCACCCCGTGTCGCTCACCACCGGCCCGATCCTGCCGACCCTGCTGCGCCTGGCCGCGCCCAACGTGCTCGCGATGACCATGTCGGTGGCGGTGGGCATCGCCGAGACCCGCTACGTCGGCCTGCTCGGCACCACGCCGCTGGCCGCGATGGCGCTGGTCTTCCCGTTCGCGATGCTCGTGCAGATGATGTCGGCCGGCGCGATGGGCGGCGGCGTGTCGTCGGCGGTGTCGCGCGCGCTCGGCGCCCGCGATCCGGACCGGGCGCGCGCGCTCGCGGTCCACGCGGTGGTCATCGGCGCGGGGGCGGGCCTGGTCACCACCGTCGTCTTCCTCGCCTTCGGGCCGATGCTCTACCGTGCGCTCGGCGGCCGCGACACGGTCCTCGACGAGGCGGTCCGCTACGCCGGCGTGCTGTTCCTCGGTGCGGCGCTGATCTGGCTGGTCAACACGCTCGCCTCGGTCCTGCGCGGCACCGGCGACATGCGCGTGCCCTCGATCACGCTGCTGGTGATGTCGGCCGCGCAGATCGCGCTGGGCGGCGCGCTCGGCCTGGGCTTCGGCCCGGTGCCGCGGCTGGGGATGGTCGGCGTCGCGCTCGGCCAGATCGTCGCGACCGCGGCCGGCGTGGGCTTCCTCGTCTGGTGGCTCGCCAGCGGCCGCGCGCGGCTCACGCTGTCGATGCGCGGCATCGCGCTGCGCCGGGACCTGTTCTGGGACATCCTCAAGGTGGGCGCGCTCGCCTGCCTGTCGCCGGTGCAGTCGGTGCTCACCGTGCTGATCTTCACCGGCCTGGTCGCGCGGCTCGGCGTCGAGCCGCTCGCCGGCTACGGGATCGGCCAGCGGCTCGAGTTCCTGCTGATCCCCATCGCCTTCGGCATCGGCGTCGCGTCGGTCCCGATGGTGGGAATGGCGGTGGGCGCCGGCGACGTCGCCCGCGCGCGCCGCGTCGCCTGGACCGCGGCCTGCGTGTCGGCCGCGATGCTCGGCGTGCTGGGGGCGGTGGTCACGGTGGCGCCGGACCTCTGGGCCACGCTCTTCACCTCCGACGAGGCGGTGCTCGAGCACGCGCGCAGCTACCTGCGCTGGGCGGGGCCCGCGTTCCCGGCCTTCGGCTTCGGGCTCACCCTCTACTTCGCGTCGCAGGGCTCGGGCAAGGTGCTCGGGCCGGTGCTGGCGG
>JBAXJZ010000413.1:0-4398 GCA_037137595.1 Burkholderiales bacterium
GCCGAGGTGCGCGACGCGCGCGGCGCGCCGGTGGCGCTGGGGCAGGGGACGTTCAGGATGGTGGCGGGCGCGCCGGGCGCGGCCTGACGGACGGGTCGCGACGGTCGCGGCCCGACCGGCACGGCGAGACCCGAGCGCCGGCCGGTCGACGCGGACGGCCGCCGGCCGAGCGCCTCAGCCCAGCAGGTCCCGCAGCGCCCGCGCCACGACCTTGGTCGCCCGCCTGAGGTCCTCGAGCACCAGGTGCTCGTCGGCCCGCTTGGCGTTCGATTCCAGCACCGTGCGCGGCCCCGCGCCGTAGAGCGCGCAGGCGGCGCCCGCCGCGCCGTAGAGCCGCGCGTCGGTGTAGAGCGGCGTGCCCGAGGTGGGGATCGGCTCGCCGAACACCGCTTCGCCGTGCCGCTGCAGCGCGTGCACCAGCGGCCCGGCCGCCGGCTGCGGCTTGAGCGAGGTCGCCAGCAGCAGCCGTCGGATCTCGATCGTCACGCCCGGTACGGTCTTCGCGGCGGCCTCGATCACGCCGCGCACGTCGGCCTCGACCTGCTTCGGATCCTCCTCGGGGATCATCCGCCGATCGAGCTTCATCACGACCTTGCCCGGCACGACGTTGGTGTTCGTGCCGCCCTCGATCCGGCCGACGTTCAGGTACGGGTGGTCGATGCCCGGGACCGCCGACTTCCGCGACCGGTAGACCGCGTTCTGCGCGTACAGCGCGTTCAGGATCGCGGTCGCGCCCTGCAGCGCATCCACGCCGGTGTGCGGGATCGCGGCGTGCGCCATCTTCCCGTGCACCGTCACCTCGAGCTGCAGGCAGCCGTTGTGCGCGGTGATCACCTGGTACGAGAAGCCCGCGGCCAGCAGGTAGTCGGGCTTCGTCGCGCCGGTGCGCAGCAGGTAACCGGGCCCGAGCTCGCCGCCGAACTCCTCGTCGTAGGTGAAGTGCAGCTCCACCGTGCCCTTGAGCGCCGCGCCCAGCGATTCGAGCGCGCGCAGCGCGAACGCGTAGGTCGCGAAGTCGCTCTTGCTGACGGCCGACGCGCGGCCGTACAGCTTGCCGTCGACGATCTCGGCGCCATAGGGGTCGCGGCTCCAGCCCTCGCCCGGCGGCACCACGTCGCCGTGGGCGTTCAGCGCCACCACGGGGCCGTCGCCGAAGCGGCGCCGCACGATCAGGTTGGTGATCGACGCCATGCCCTGCGCGCGGACCGCGTCGGCGGGCACCGCATGCTTCTCGACCGTCCAGCCCATCGCGCAGAGCAGGTCCGCGGTCCGTTCGGCGTGCGGCGCGTTGTCGCCGGGCGGCGTGTCGGTGGGCACGCGCACGAGCGCCTGCAGGAAGCGCACCTCGTCGTCGAAGTGGGCGTCGATCCAGGCGTCGAGGGTCTCGTGGTCGGTCATCGGAGGCGCGGGTCGGGGGAGGGCGGCCGGCGGCGGGCGCTCAGGCCGGATGGGCGACGAGGTCGTCGAGCAGCGCTTCGAACGCGCGCACGACGAGCTCGGCGTCGTCGTTGGTGATCGCCTCGAGCGGGTTGTGGCTGATGCCCAGGTTCAGGCCGCGGCAGAACAGCATGGCCTGCGGCATGATCCGGTGCAGCATCATCGCGTCGTGGCCGGCGCCCGAGGGCATCCGGAACACCGGCAGCCCGAGCGAGGCCACCGCGCGCTCCCAGCGGGCCTGCCACGCGGGATCGCTCGGCGCGGCGGGCGCGCGCATCGTCTCCTCGATCCGGAAGCTCACGCCGCGCTCGGCGGCGATCCGGTCGGCCTCGGCGAGCACCTCGGTCGCGCAGGCGTCGCGCGCGGCGTCGGTGGTCGCTCGGATGTCGAGGCTGAAGCGGCAGCGGCCGGGCACGACGTTGATCGAGCCCGAGGGCACCTCGAGCAGGCCCACCGTGCCCACCACGTCGGGCACCGCCGACGCGCGCCGCTCCAGGAACAGCAGCAGCTCGGCGACCGCCGCGGCCGCGTCGCGACGCCGGCCCATCGGCGTGGTGCCGGCATGCGCGGCGAGACCCGCGCACTCGCAGACGTAGCGGACGCTGCCGTTGATCGAGGTGACCACGCCGAGCGGCAGGTCGGCCTCGGCGAGCACCGGGCCCTGCTCGATGTGGACCTCGACGAAGCCGAGGTACTTCGACGGATCGCGGCGGATCGACGGGATGTCCTCGGGCCGCAGCCCGGCGGCCGCCATCGCCTCGCGCATCGTGAGGCCGGCTGCATCGGCCTGGTCGAGCCAGGCGGCGTCGAAGCGGCCGATCAGCGCGCCCGACGCGAGGAAGGTCGCCTTGTAGCGCTGACCCTCCTCCTCGGCGAACGCCACCACCTCGATGCCGAAGGGCAGCCGGCGGCCGGTGCGCGTCAGTTCGCGCACGCAGGCGATCGGCACCTGGATGCCGAGCCGGCCGTCGTAGCGGCCGCCGTTGCGCACCGTGTCGTAGTGGCTGCCGGTCAGCAGCCGCTTCGCCGACCGATCCGCGCCGTGGTAGACGCCGACCACGTTGCCGACCGCGTCGTGCGTGACCTCGTCGAAGCCCGCCTCGCGCATCCACGCGTCGATCCGCTTCGCGACGGCACGGTGGGCGTCGGTCAGGTAGGTGACGGTGAGTTCGCCGCGCTCGGCGAAGCCGGGGTCGGAGTGGGCGGCGAGTTCGGCCGCCTCGTCGAGGATCCGGTCGCCCAGCGCCGGCACGTGGCCGAGCTTGTCGTCGAGCCGCAGCTCCACCACGCGATGGACCTGCCGCAGGCATTCCTCGAGCTCGTGGTCCACCGGGTTCGCGAGCCGCCGACGGAACTCCGCGATGATCTGCCCGCGCGACAGCCCGGTGCCGCGCGGGCCGCGGACCGCGAGCATGAACGGGAAGCCGAACTTCGCGTTCCACTGGGCGTTGAGCCGCTGCAGCGTCTCGAACTCCTCGGGCGTGCACGCCGTGAGCCCCGCGCGCGACTGCTCGTCGGTGGACTCGGTGGTCAGGGTCTTCGAGACCATCGCGCGGCCGGCGAGCTCGGGATGGGCGCGCAGCAGCGCCAGGCGCTCCTCGGGCGCGGCCTCCCGGACCACCTCCACCAGCGCGCGCTTGAGCGCGGCGAGCGACGCGAACGGCCGGCGCGCGGCCGCGCGTTCGACGATCCAGGGCGAGTGCTCGTAGGTGCCGGCGAGCAGCACGGCGAACTCCGCCGCGGACGCGGCGTTCAGGGTCTCGAGGGTGAGGCTCACGAGGGGGGCTCCGACGGGCTCGCGCGGACCGCCTCGGCCCGCGCGAAGGCGCCAGTGTAGGCGATCGGGCGGGACCGGCCGCCGGCGGTCCGGCGCCAGCGCCGACTCAGTCGGCGAGCACGCGCGTGCCGGCGACGCGGTCGTGCAGCGCGCGGCGGTCGCGTCGCACCAGCATCATCGCCGCGTCGGCGACCAGCGCGCCGACGCCGATCGCCGGGATCGCGTAGACGAGCGGCACCGCGACCCCGCGGATCGCGACGCCGCGCACCCAGCCGGGCGCTTCGCCGTCGTCGTCGCGGACCACGTGGATCCGTGCGGCGAGCTTGCCGAGCGACTGGCCGCGGGTGGCCAGCAGCCAGGCCTGGACGCCGGCCAGCACCAGCGCGCCGAGCAGCGTCGCGAGCGTGGGCCGCCAGGCGGCGACCGCGCCGGCGTCGAGCCGCAGCAGCGCGCCGACGAGCGGGGCGACCGGCGAGGTCGACGCCAGCAGCACGAGCCACGCGGCGGCGTCGATCGTCGAGGCGAGCAGGCGACGCGTGCGGGTCGCGGGCTCCGCGTCGGCGGCGCTGAGCGCCAGGCCGTCGCCGGGGCCGTCGTCGAGCGCGTCCCCGAGCGGGTCCGCGGCCTGCGCGGCGCGCGGTGACGGCCGCTCGACCTCGGTGGGGAACATGCCGCCGCCCACCATGCCGCGCGGCGTCGACAGGCTGGGCAGGTCGATGTCGTGCCGGTCGAGCAGCACGGCCGCGACCTCGGCGAAGGCGTCGGGGCCGAACGCCCGCATCGCCGCGGCGAACTCGGCGGCGACCTCGAGGTGGCCGCCGCGCAGCAGCTCGGCCGCGAGGTGGCGCACGGGCGGATGGTCCTTCCAGCGCGCCCGCACGTGTTCGTCGAGGAGCCGTCGTTCGAGCCGCCGCGGCTCGGCGTCCGCGGCCGAGGCCTGCTCCAGCCAGCGGGTGGCGAGCGTGCCCGAGACGCGGGCGAGGCGTGCGTGCGTCTCGGCGAGCTCGGGGCGGACGGCGGCCGCGCGACCCGCGGCCGACGGGGACGCCGGGCGGGAGCTGCGGACCGGGGCGACGGTGTCGGGCGCGGCCATGGGGACCTGGGGGACGGGTGAATCGGGACGGTGAGGCTCGGCTCATGGTGCGCCCGCGCGCCGCGCCGCGCGCGGGTGCGCCGCCGCTGAG
>JBAXJZ010000414.1:0-4396 GCA_037137595.1 Burkholderiales bacterium
GGCGCGGGTCGCGGCCTGCGGCATCACGGGCGCGCGGCCGGCTCGAGCGGACCGCGCTCGGTGTCCGCGTCGCCGGAGCCGAGCGGGCCGTGCCCGACGTCGGTATCCGTCCCGTCGCGGCCGAGCGCCGGCAGCTGCAGGCGGCGCAGCAGCGGCGAGGGGGCGATCTCGTCGGGCGTGGCCGCGATCCGTGCACGCACCATCGCCGCGCCGAGCGCGGGCCACGCGGTCAGGGATGCGAAGGGCGCGGCGGCGAGCAGAGGCAGCCAGAACGGCGCGAACAGCCAGGCGTGGCCCGAGGCGCCGCGCGAGAACCACGCGAACAGCACCGCGCCCAGCAGCGTGGGCCGCCACAGCGCGCGCAGCGCCGCGCCGAGCGGCACGCCGTGTGCATCGCGCGCCTGCGCCGACCAGCCGATCGTGCGGCCGAAGGCCAGGCCCGCGATGAACACCGTGTGCGCCACCGCCATCACCGGCGCGAGCATCATCGAGAACACCGTCTCGATCGCCACGCCGCCGAGGAAGCGCGCGGGCGAACCGAACTCGCGCGGCCGACGCCGGCTCGCGAGCGCGGCGACGATGCTCGCGATCTTCGGCGCGAACACCATCGTCAGCACCACCAGCGCGAGCGTGCCGCCCACGTCCGGGCGGAAGGCCGGGCCCGCGGTGGGCGCGATCAGCTCGCGGAAGGTCGCGAGCATCACGAACGCGAGCCAGGCGGGCGAGCCCACGAACATCAGGATCGCCAGCACGAGCTGGAGGCGGCTCACCGCGAGCAGGCCCGGCGTGCGCAGCAGCTTCAGGTACTGCAGGTTGCCCTGGCACCAGCGCAGGTCGCGCCGCGCGAATTCCAGCAGCGTGGGCGGGTTCTCCTCCCAGGAGCCGTCCTCCATCGGCAGCACGCGCACCTCGTAGCCGGCGCGGCGCATCAGCACCGCCTCGACCTGGTCGTGGCTCAGCACGTGCCCGGCGAGCGGGCCGCGGCCGGGCAGCATCGGCAGCGCGCAGTGCTCGGTGAAGGCGCGCATCCGCAGGATCGCGTTGTGGCCCCAGTAGGGGCCGCAATCGCCCTGCCACCAGGCGCTGCCCAGCGTGTAGGAGCGCATGCCGAGCCGCATGCCGAACTGGAAGACGCGGGCGAAGGGGCTGGTGCTGGGCAGGCCCACCACCAGCGTCTGCACGATGCCCAGCCGCGCGTCGGCCTGCATGATCCGCACCAGCCGCAGGATCGCGGCCGGGCTCATCACGCTGTCGGCGTCGAGCACCACGCCGAAGTCGAACTCCTTGCCGCGGCGCTCGCAGAACTCGCGCAGGTTGCCCGCCTTGAAGCCGGGGTTGGTCTCGCGGCGACGGTAGCTCACGCGCAGCCGGCCGGCGAAGCGCCCGGCCAGCGCGGCCGCCACCGCGGCCTCCTCGTCGACCAGGCCCGGCCGGTCGGAGTCGCTGAGCAGGCAGGCCTCGAAGTGCGCGGCCTCGGGCAGCGACGCGAGGCCGGCGAGCATCTCGGAGAGATTGCGCTCGAGCCGCGCCGGATCCTCGTTGCGGATGCAGACGAGCAGCGCGGTGTGCGTGTCGATCGGGGTGGGCTCGAGCCCCAGCGCGGCCACCGGCGTGGCGACGCGCGCGGGGTCGCGTGCGAAGAGCATCAGGCCGAGGCCGATGGTGGCGTTCCAGAAGCCCACCGCGGTCCACGGCAGCGTGACGCAGAACGAGGCGACGAGCGCGAGGTCGACGAGGTCCAGACCGTCGGCGTCGAGCGCGCGGACCATGGCCGCGGCGAGCGCGGCGATCGTGGCGACGACCAGGGAGGCATACAGCGCGCGGCGCGCGCGCAGACGGGTCGGAGACCCGGCGGGAGCAGGGGGTGCTGACATCGGAGGGGCGGAGGAAGACGGGGGGCTTTTCCGCAAGCCTAGCCCGAGCGGAGGCATCATCCGGCCAATGTCCTCCATTCCCGATGTCGCCGCGCGGGCGCGGGCGCTGTGGTACGTCGCGCCCGGCGAAGCGGGGCTGCGCGACGAGTCGCTGCGCGCGCCGGGGGAGGGCGAGGTCCGGGTGAGGACCCGCTGGTCCGCCGTCAGCCGCGGCACCGAGCGCCTGGTGCGCGACGGTCGCGTGCCGCCGTCGGAGTTCGCGCGGATGCGCGCGCCGATGCAGGCGGGCGACTTCCCGTTCCCGGTCAAGTACGGCTACGCCTGCGTGGGCACGGTCGAGCACGGGCCCGAGTCGCTGCTCGGCCGCGAGGTGTTCGTGCTGCATCCCCACCAGGACGTGTTCGTCGCGCCCGCGGACGCGGTGCTGCCGGTGCCCCCGCAGGTGCCGCCGCGGCGCGCGGTGCTGGCGGCCAACGCCGAGACCGCGCTCAACGCCTGCTGGGACGCGGGCGTGCTGCCGGGCATGCGCGTGGCCGTGGTGGGCGGCGGCACGGTGGGCGCGCTGGTGGCGTGGCTCGTGGCGCGGGTGCCGGGGACCGAGGTGGTGGTGGTCGATCCGCGCCGCGAGGTCGAGACGCTGGCGCGCGCGCTCGGCGCCGCGTGGGCGCCGCCCGAGGCCGCTCCCGCGGGCTGCGACCTCGTCGTCCACGCGAGCGCCACCGACGCCGGCCTCGCGACCGCGCTCGCCGCGGCCGGCGACGAGGCGACCGTGCTCGAGCTCAGCTGGTACGGCGAGCGCCGCGTGCAGGTGCCGCTGGGCGATGCCTTCCACGCCGCGCGGCTGCGGCTGGTGTCGAGCCAGGTGGGCCGCGTGGCGCCCGCGATGCGCGGCCGCTGGACCCATCGCCGCCGCCTCGCCGCGGCGCTCGCGCTGCTCGACGATCCGCGGCTCGACGCGCTGCTCGCGCCCGACCTGCGCTTCGACGACGGCCTGCCCGCGGCGCTGGCGAGCACCTTCTCCTCGAACGCCGGGCCGCCGTGCCCGGTGATCGCCTACGGCTGAGCGGCCCCCCGAAGGCTCGCCGTCCGTCCTCCTCCTCCTCCTTCCAAGAACTCCCAGGACCCCCCATGTTCGCCGTCGAAGTCCGCCACCACGTGATGATCGCCCACAGCTTCCGAGGCGAGGTCTTCGGCCCGGCGCAGCGCCTGCACGGCGCCACCTTCGTCGTCGACGCGGCCTTCCTCGCCCGCAGCCTCGACGCGCAGGGCCTGGTGGTGGACATCGGCCGCGCCACCGACGCGCTGCGCGAGGTGCTCGCGCCGCTCGAGTACCGCAACCTCGACGAGCTGCCCGAGTTCGCCGGCGCGAACACCACCACCGAGTACCTCGCCGGCTGGATCCACGCGCGGATGGCCGAGCGCTGCCGCGGCAGCGCGCTCGGCCGCGCCGAGGGCGAACTGGCGGCGCTGCGGATCACGCTGTCGGAGTCGCACGTGGCCCGCGCCTGGTACGAGGCGCCCCTTGCCTGAACGGCGCGCGGTCTTCGCGGTGCCGGGTGACGCGGCGACGCTCACCGGCGGCTACGGCTACGCGCGGCGCGTGCTCGCCGGGTTGCACGCGCGCGGTCGGGACACGGTGGCGCTGCGCCTGCCCGACGGCTTCCCGGACCCGTCGCCGCGGGCCCTCGACGAGGCCTACGCGGCGCTGGCCGCGCAGCCCGAGGGCGTGCCGCTGCTGGTCGACGGACTCGCGCTGGGGGCGATGCCCGAGGTGGCACGGGCGATCGGGCCGAGGCGGCCGCTGGTGGCGCTGGTCCATCATCCGCTCGCGCTGGAGACGGGCGTGGACCCGCGGCGTGCCGACGCGCTGCGCGCGAGCGAACGGGCCGCGCTCGCGGCCGCGCGGCGAGTGATCGCCACGAGCCGCACGACGGCGGCCGCGCTGGTGGCGGACTATGGCGTGCCGGCCGAGCGGATCGCGGTGGCGCCGCCGGGGACGGATCCCGTGGCGAGGCCGGGGACGGATCCGGTGGCGAGGCCGGGGACGGATCCGCTTGCGGGGATGGGTCCGGCGGCGGGGGCGGGGACGATCGGTGCGGCGCCCGGTGGCGGGGAGGCCGCCCGCGCGTCCGACGCACGATCACGCGCCGGCGCACCCCTCGCGTCCGGCCCCATCCGCCTGCTGAGCGTCGGCACGCCGGTCCCGCGCAAGGGCCACGACGTGCTGCTCGACGCGCTGCACGGCCTCGGCGACGCGGCAGGAGCGGACTGGACGCTGTCGATCGTCGGCGACCCGACCCGCGACCCCGCGCACGCCCGCCTGCTCGCCGAGCGCGCCGCGGCGCCGGGCCTCGCCGGCCGCGTGTGCATCGAGGGTGCGCTCGACGCGGCCGCGCTCGACGCGCTGTGGGCGCGGGCCGACGTCTTCGTGCTCGCGTCGCGGCACGAGGGCTGGGGCATGGCCTATGCCGAGGCGCTCGCGCGCGGGCTGCCGGTGATCGGCACCACCGCGGGCGCGATCC
>JBAXJZ010000415.1:0-4392 GCA_037137595.1 Burkholderiales bacterium
TCAAGGGCGTTGAGGCGGGCATCTGGCTGGGCCTGTTCGCGCCGGTCGGCACGCGGCCGGAGATCGTCGCGCGGATCAACGCCGAGGTGAACAAGGTGCTGGCCGCGCCCGACATGCGCGAGAAGCTGGGTGGCCAGGCGATCGCGGCGGCCGGCGGCACGCCCGAGCAGTTCGGCGCGTTCGTCCGCGAGGACTACGCGCGCTGGGGCAGGGTGGTGAAGGAGTCGGGCGTCAAGGCGGAGTGAGTCGCGCGGGCGGCGCGCCGGGGGCGCGCCGCGGACCCTGGCGACGGAACGCGATGCGGGGAAACGGATGCGGATCGAATCGGTCGACTTCTTCTACCTGTCGATGCCGGTGGTGACCACCGAGGCCGACGGCAGCCAGGACGCGCTGCTGGTGCGCGTCCGCGCCGGCGGCCACGAGGGCTTCGGCGAATGCGAGGCGGCGCCGCTGCCCTCCATCGCGGCCTTCGTCTGCCCGATGTCGCACGGCGTGTGCCGGCCGGTGGGCGCGTCGGTGCTCGGCCGCGAGCTGCGCGGCCCCGAGGACATCGCGCGGATGGCGGCCGACGTCGCCTACGACAGCATGGACCTGCTGCAGGCCGCGCACACCTGGTCGGGCGTGGAGATCGCGCTGTGGGACCTGCTCGGCCGCGCGCGCGGCGAGCCGGTCTGGCGGCTGCTGGGCTACGACCGCTCGACGCGCCGCACGCCGTACGCGTCGGTGCTGTTCGGCGACTCGCCGCAGCACACGCTCGAGCGGGCGCGGGCCGCGCGCGCACGGGGCTTCCGCGCGGCGAAGCTCGGCTGGGGCCCGGTGGGCCGCGACACGGCGGCGGCCGACGCGGACCACTTCGTCGCGGCGCGCGAGGGGCTCGGGCCCGACGGCGTGCTGCTGATCGACGTCGGGCAGGTGTTCGGCGAGGACGTCGAGCGCGCGGCCGAGCGGCTGCCCGCGCTCGAGGCCGCGGGCGCGACCTGGCTCGAGGAGCCGTTCGCGGCGTCGGCCTACGAGGCCTACGCGGCGCTGGGCGCGCGCGGCTCGTCGGTGCGCACCGCCGGCGGCGAGGGCGCGCACGAGCTCGCGATGGCCCGCCACCTGATGGACTTCGGGCGCGTGGGCTTCGTGCAGATCGACACCGGCCGCATCGGCGGCATCGGTCCGGCGAAGCAGGTCGCCGACCTCGCGGTCGCGCGCGGCGTGACCTACGTGAACCACACCTTCACCACGCACCTCGCGCTGTCGGCGTCGCTGCAGCCGTACGCGGGGCATGCCGAGCACGCGATCTGCGAGTACCCGGCCGAACCCAAGCCGCTCGCCGTCGAGCTGACCGCGAACCGCCTCGAGCGCGACGCCGACGGCACGATCGCCGCGCCCGACGCGCCGGGGCTGGGCATCGCGATCGACGGCGCAGCGGTGAAGCGCTATCTGGTCGACGCGGAGATCTCGGTCGGCGGCCGGGTGCTGTACCGGACGCCGGCCTGGGACTGACCGAGCGCGGGCGTCGACGCGGGCGGGGCGCCGCGGGCCGGTCCGTATACTGGGGCGCCATGACCGCAGACCCGAGGTTCGCGACCCTGTCGAAGCGGCTGCTCGCGCGGCCGAAGCCCGACGCCTGGCTGGGGCTGGTGATCCGCGCGTTCCCCGCGGCTGGAGAGACCGGCGAGGGGCCGCCTCACTGGCTCGTCGCGGGCTGGCATGCCGACGACGACGGACTCGTGCCCCGGCTCCCGGAGTTCGCGGCGATCGCGTCGCCCGACCGCGATCGCGCGCTCGCCGAGCTGCTCGTGCACCTGCCGCCGGAGGCGCCGGTGCATCTGGTCACGCCCGAGCGGGTGGATGCCGCGCTGGTCGCCGAGATGGTGCTCGCCGTGGACCGGCACCTGCAGCCCTGGCATCGCGCCGGGCTGAACGCGTTCGTCGAGGCCCAGCGCGCGGCCGACCGCGAACGGATCCGCGCGCGCTATACCGACCGCGAGGCGGGCTACGAGCGGATGTGGCGGTCGCTGACCGGCGGCGGCGAAGCGGGCGGCGGGGCCTGAGTGCGGCTCCACGGCGTCGACTTCACCAGCGCGCCGCGCGCGCGCAAGCCGATCACCGTCGCGTCGGCGGACGCGGGCGACGCGTCGCGGGTCGCGCTGGACCGACTCGACGCGCTCGATTCCTTCGAGGGCTTCGACGCCTGGCTGCGTGCGCCCGGCCCGTGGCTCGCCGCCTTCGACTTCCCCTTCGCGTTCGCACGCGACTTCGTCGCGGCGCAGCGCTGGCCGATCGACGGCGACGACGCCTGGTCCGAGATCACGCGCGAGGTGGCGGGCCTGACCCGCCCCGCACTGATCGAGCGCTGCCGCGCGTGGTGCGACGCGCGTCCGGCGGGCGACAAGTTCGCGCACCGCGCCTGCGACGCCACCGCGGGCAGCAGCGCGTCGATGAAGTGGGTCAATCCGCCGGTGGCACTGATGCTGCACGCGGGCGCGCCGCGGCTGCTGGCGGCGGGCCTGACGCTGCCCGGGCTGCACGAGCGCGGCACCGATCCGTCGCGGATCGGGCTCGAGGGCTATCCGGGCCTGCCCGCCCGCGCGGTGCTGGGGCGCGCGTCGTACAAGAGCGACGACCCGAAGCACCGCGACGATCCGGCGCGGCGCGCGACGCGAGAGCGGCTGGTGGCCGCGCTCGAGGCCGGCGCGCCCCCCTTCGGGGTCCGGGTCGACTTCGGGCCGTGGCGGTCGGCCTGCGTCGACGAGGCGGGCGCGGACCGGCTGGACGCGGTGCTCTGCCTGGTTCAGGCAGCGTGGGCGCACGCGCGGCGGGACGCGAACTTCGGGCTGCCGGTCCGCACGGACCGCATCGAGGGCTGGATCATCGGGGCCTGAGCCGGGGTTTCGCCCATCGGAGCGGTCGGCACGCGGCGCCTTCGGCGCAACGCCCGCCCGTCCGTCTTCGGGTCACGCAGGATCCGTGATGGATGTCCTGTGCAGGGTCGTCGCTTCGCGTGTGACACTCTTCGGCCAGACCTCACGTCCGATGCCATGCTGGCTGCCCTGGAACCGCTCGCACAACCCGTCGCCGTGGTGTCGGCTCTGCTCGCCGCCGCGGTCGGGACCGGCGGCTGCTTCGCGCTCGCGCGCCGCTGCCGGCTGGCCGACGCATCGGTGGCGTCGGCGAAGCGCGCGGTGTGGATCGCCGTGATCCTGGCCCCGCTGGTGGCCGAGCACGGCGAGTGGCTGGTCGGCCCGGGTGGACGCCTGGTGCTGGCGCTGACCCTGGCTGCCGTCGTGACGATCCGCGGCCGCGACCTGCTGCTCGCGTTGCCGCGATCGGCGGTGCTGCGGCCGGCGACCGGTGCGTTCCGCGGGTTCGATCTGCCGTGCCTGTTGTGCATGTCGGCGACGCTCCACACGGTGCTCTACGGCGCCGCGCGGATGGGCCTGTCGGCCGGTCCGGGCTACCTGGCGGCCACGGCCGTGACCGTGGTCGGCGCCGCAGCGGGCGCACGGCTCGTGTCGCGCGCGTGGTCGCGGGCCGAACGAGGCCGTGCCGCGATCGACGGGTCGCTCGACCCGGCCTTCGACGCGCTCGCGCGCAGGGACGAGGCGCGCCTGCAGGCGATGAAAGCGCGTGCGCCGGAGTCGCTGCGGGCGGGGCCGGCGCGCGTCGTCGAGATCGACGAGAGGCGGTGAACGGGCGGCTCACCCGGATCCCGATGGCCGCCCCGGACATGGACCGGCGTTGATCTACCCCGACGACTTCACCCTGCTCGACCGGTTCGCCGCCTCGGCAGCGCCGCTCGCCTACGCCGTGGTCATGGGCGCGCACGCGTCGATCGACGCGCGGTTCGAACGGGTCGAGGGGGCGGCCACGGAGGCGCTCTTCGGCGCCGGTGCGCTCGCGCTGGGCGCCGCGTTCGTCGCGCACTGGAGCGCGCTGGCGGGTCTCGCGACGAGCACCGCGGCGGTCGCGCTGGCGGCCTGGGCGGTGGGGCTGCTGGACGGCGCGCGGGTCCGGATGCGGCCGGGCGGCGTCCACCTCCAGGCCCGGTCCTCGGCCGTGCACGCCGCGATCGAGTGGGGGGTGCTCGAGTTCGGCGACTTCACCCTGTCCGGCCTGCTCGTGCACGCGGTCGCCGTCGTGCCCGTCGTGCTGTTCGCCTGGGAGCGCACCGAGCATGCCGCGGCGCATGCACGGCCGCTGCCCGATCCGCCCGATTGGCGGCCGATGGACGTCGCGGCGCTCGACGCGATCGAACGCCGCGACGACGAGCGTGCCCGGGCGATGGACGCGCCGGACGACGACGCCGTCCGCAGGGGGCCGCCGAAGGTCCGGTCTATCGACGATCGACCCTGAACCCGCGGCCGCGCCGCGCGGTCGTCGCCCGCGCCGGGCTACGATCCC
>JBAXJZ010000416.1:0-4388 GCA_037137595.1 Burkholderiales bacterium
GCCGCGCCGCCGCCGTCCACCGGCACCGAAGCGCCCGCCGCCGCGACCCCGGCCCCGTCCACCGCCACCCTGCCCCGCCCGGTCGCCGGCGCGCCGGTCGCACGCCTCTACTTCGAGCCCGACCAGGCCTGGCCCTCGGGCGACGTCGGCAAGCGGCTCGCGCCGGTGATCGCGCGCCTGAAGGCCGAGCCGGACACGAAGGCGCTGGTGAGCGGCTACCACGACCGCCGCGGCCCCTCGGTCGAGCGCAACGTGGCGCTCGCCAAGCGGCGCGCTCAGTCCGTGCGCAGGGTGCTGATCCGCGAAGGCATCGCGGCCGATCGCATCGTGCTCGCCAAGCCCCAGCAGACCCAGGGCAGCGGCCCCGACCGCGAGGCGCGGCGGGTCGAGGTGACCGTCGCGCGCTGACGCACGAGGCGCGGCGCCTCAGCCCCTCAGCGCAGCTTGCACGCCACCGGCGCCGTCAGCTGGCACGAGGCCACGGGCTCGAGCAGCGCGAGGCAGTTGCCCACCGTCGCCCGCCCCACCAGCTGCTCGGCCGACAGCCGCTGGTGATCGGCCGACAGCGCCTTCAGCGCCACCTCGTCGGTGCCGCGGATCGAATACGGCAGGAACGACGACGGACCGCCGCAGGGCAGCGCGCCCATCGGCAGCGCCCGGCAGTCCGAGTCGACGGTGCAGACCGCCGGCCCGATCCGGGTCTTGATCTCGATCTCCAGCGCGTCGATCCGCGTGGAGGCCGCCACCTCGGCGACCTTGGTGTCGGCGCCGCAGCCGCCCGCGAGCGACGCGCCCGCGGCCGCCAGCGCCGCGGCGATCAGCACGCCGGCCGCGCGGACCCCACGGCCCCGCGCCGCACCGCCCCTCCGGGCCCGCAGACTCACGCCGCCTCGGCCTCGCGCGACGCGCGCTTGCGCTCGTGGTCCTTCAGGTAGCGCTTGCGCAGGCGGATCGACTTCGGCGTGATCTCCACCAGCTCGTCGTCGGCGATGAACTCCACCGCCTTCTCCAGCGTGAGCTGGATCGGCGGCGTGATCACGATCGCCTCGTCCTTGCCGGACGCACGCACGTTGGTGAGCTTCTTCTCCTTCACCGGGTTCACGACCAGGTCGTTGTCCCGCGTGTGGATGCCGATGATCATGCCCTCGTAGAGCACCTCGCCCACGTTCACGAACATGCGGCCGCGGTCGTCGAGCTTCCACAGCGCGTAGGCCACGGCCTCGCCGTCGTCCTGGCTGATCAGCACGCCGTTGCGGCGGTCCTCGATCGCGCCGGCCATCGGGCCGTACTCGTCGAAGACGTGGCTCATGATGCCGGTGCCGCGGGTGATGTTCAGGAACTCGGAGTGGAAGCCGATCAGGCCCCGCGCCGGCACCCGGTAGTCGAGCCGCACGCGGCCCTTGCCGTCCGGCTCCATGTTCTGCATCTCGGCGCGGCGCGTGCCCAGGTACTCCATGACGGCGCCCTGGTGCTGCTCCTCGACGTCCATCACCAGCGTCTCGTACGGCTCTTCCTTCTCGCCGGTCTCCGGGTTCGTGCGGACCTTGGGCTTGGGCCGCGACACCGCCAGCTCGTAGCCCTCGCGGCGCATGTTCTCCAGCAGGATGGTCAGGTGCAGCTCGCCGCGGCCCGACACCACGAAGGTGTCCGAGTCCGACGGGAACTCCACGCGCAGCGCCACGTTGTGCTGCAGCTCGCGCTCGAGCCGGTCGCGGATCTGGCGGCTGGTCACGTACTTGCCCTCGCGGCCGGCCAGCGGCGAGGTGTTCACCATGAACTCCATCGTCAGCGTCGGCTCGTCGACCTTCAGCAGCGGCAGCGCCTCGGGCGTGTCCACCGCGCAGATCGTCGTGCCGATGTCGATGCCCTCGACGCCGGTGATCGCCACGATGTCGCCCGCCTCGGCGAAGTCCATCGGGATCCGCTCCAGGCCCTTGTAGCGCAGCACCTGGTTGATCTTGCCGGCCACGGGCTTGGCGTCCGGGCCGTGCACCACCATCACCTGCGAGCCCGCGGTCACGCGGCCGCGGTTCACGCGGCCCACGCCGATCCGGCCCACGTAGCTCGACCAGTCGAGCGACAGGATCTGCATCTGCAGCGCGCCCTCGACGTCGTCGGCGCGCTGCGGCACGTGCTTGAGGATCGCGTCGTAGAGCGCGCGCATCGTGCCGACGTGGAAGCCCTTCTCGTCGCGCGGCAGCGCGTCGAGCTCCTCGATCTCGTTGACCGCGAAGCCCGCGAGCGCCGAGCAGTAGACCACCGGGAAGTCCATCTGCTCGTCGTTGGCGCCGAGCTTGTCGAACAGCTCGAAGACCTGGTCGATCACCCAGTGCGGGCGCGCGCCCGGACGGTCGATCTTGTTGACCACCACGATGGGCTTCAGGCCCAGCGCCAGCGCCTTGCGCGTCACGAAGCGCGTCTGCGGCATCGGGCCGTCCACCGCGTCGACCACCAGCAGCACGCAGTCCACCATCGACAGCGCACGCTCCACCTCGCCGCCGAAGTCGGCGTGCCCGGGGGTGTCGACGATGTTGATGCGGGTGCCGTCGACCTCGATCGCGCAGTTCTTCGCGAGGATGGTGATGCCGCGCTCGCGCTCCAGGTCGTTCGAGTCCATGACCCGTTCGGCCACCTGCTGGTTGGCGCGGAAGGTGCCCGACTGCCGCAGCAGCTGGTCGACCAGCGTGGTCTTGCCGTGGTCGACGTGGGCGATGATCGCGATGTTGCGGATGGGTTGCATGGAGGAGTGCCTTAATCGTGAGGAGTCGTGATGTCGCGGGGCGCGGTGGCGAGCACGCGCTGGGGCGCGAGCAGGCCGGGCGGAGCGAAGTCGGCGATGCCCAGCAGGGCCTCGCCGCGGTAGACGCGCACCGGCCCCGCGGGCGCACGCGACAACGGGGCACGGTCGCGAGGATCGAGGACGATCCGTTGCCCCTTGATGAAACGGTCGGCGAGCGCATCGGCGAGCGCCACGGCGGGCAGCCCCGACACCAGCGTGTCGAGCGGCAGCAGCACCCGCGAACGCGCGTCGGCCCCGGTCGCCTCGAGCACGTCGAGCGGCACCGCCCGCTCCAGCGACAGCGTGCCCACCCGCGTGCGCCGCAGCGCCGTCAGGTGCGCGCCGCAGCCCAGCCGCTCGCCGATGTCGTGCGCGAGCGTGCGGATGTAGGTGCCCTTGCTCACGGTGGCGCGGAACGTCACCCGCGGCCGCGCCGGGTCGCTCCGGTCCACGCCCAGCAGCGCGATCGCGAACACCGTCACCGGGCGCGCCTCGCGCTCGACCTCGATGCCCGCGCGCGCGTAGTCGTAGAGCGGGCGGCCGTCGCGCTTGAGCGCCGAGTACATCGGCGGCACCTGCGAGATCGGCCCTTCGAAGGCCGCGCAGGCCGCGGCGATCGCCGCGTCGTCCAGCAGAGCGTCCACCGCCCGCTCGGCCACCACCGCGCCCTCGGCGTCGCCGCTGTCGGTGGTGATGCCCAGGCACATCGTCGCCTCGTAGGTCTTGTCGGCCTCGAGCAGGTCGTGCAGGAACTTGGTGGCCTCGCCGAACGCCACCGGCAGCAGGCCGCTCGCCATCGGGTCGAGCGTGCCGCCGTGCCCGGCCTTCGCGGCCGAGAACACGCGGCGCGCGCGTTGCAGCGCGTCGTTCGAGCTCGGTCCCACGGGCTTGTCGAGCAGCAGCACGCCGTCGACCTTCAGCCAGGCCTTCTTCGGCGGGCGCGCCGCGCCCGCGCGGCCGCGCGCGTCGCCTCGACCGGAGGCGGCCGCATCGCCCCGCGACGCCTGCGCCAGCGACCGGTCCGATTCGGCGTGACCCACGCGCGCCGCTCCGCTCACTCGCCGCGCGGCGGCGAGGCCGGCGCGTCGTCGCCGTCGTCCACGGCCCGCACCGAGTTCGCCTCGTCGATCAGCCGCGACAGCCCCACGCCGCGCTCCACCGAGCGGTCGTGGACGAAGCGCAGCTCCGGGTTCGTGTGGATGCGCACGCGCCGCCCGAGCTGCGAGCGCATGAAGCCCGCGCTGCGGCGCAGCCCCTCGAGCGTGCGTGCGATGGTCTCGTCGTCGCCCGGCAGCACCGTGAAGTGCACCGTGGCGTACGCGTAGTCGGGGGTGATCTCCACCGAGGTGAGCGTGACCATCCCGATCCGCGGGTCCTTGACCTCGCGGGCGATGATCTGCGCCAGTTCCTGGTGGATCTGCTCGGCGACGCGGACCGACCGGTCCCCGCCGCTTCTCGAATGCCTGTTCATGCCTCAGTCGTCCGTGCGTGCCGGGTGAACTCGGGCGCCGTCGGACGACGGCGGCCCGCGTGCGCGGCGGGCCGCCCCGTGTCCGCGGCGCTCAGAGCGTTCGCGCCACTTCCTTCACCTCGAACACCTCGAGCTGGT
>JBAXJZ010000417.1:0-4381 GCA_037137595.1 Burkholderiales bacterium
CGTGCTGCGCGGCGGCCGGCTGCGCGTGGGCGACGCGCTGCGGGCCGGACCGCCCGACGCCGCCTGAGCGCGGCCGCGCCGGGGCGCCGCGTCACTTCACCAGCGTGACCGGCACCGACGCCAGGTGCACCACCTTCGTCGCCACCGAGCCCATCAGCAGGTTGCCGATCGCCCCCATCCCGCGCGTGCCCATCACGATCACGTCGCTGCCCGACTCGGTCGCGGCCTTCGCGATCGACTCGGCCACCGGCCCGATCAGCACCGCCTCGGTGAACGGCACCCCCGAGGCGGCGAGCGTCGCGCGCGCGGGTGCGAGCACCTGCTCGGTGTGCCGCGCCTGGAAGGCTTCCAGCTTGTCCTGCGACACGTAGACGGCGATCTCGCCGTAGACCATCGGCGGCTCGTGCGCGGTCACCAGGTGGATCGACACCGCGCCGGCCGCGCGGGCCGTGGCGATCGCGTGGTCCAGCGCGCGGACCGCGGCGTCGGACCCGTCGTAGGGCACCAGCATCCTGTGCATCGTCGTGCTCCTCCCCGTGCGCGGGTCCCGCGGGGGCGGGGCCCGACCCTGCCGTCGATTCTAGTCCCCCGATCCGCGCGAGGGCGCGCTACGATCGCCTCATGGACACCGCCGACTTCGCCCGCCTGCTCGATGCGATGATGCGCGCCGCCGAGGCCGGTGACGGCACGGCCTTCGCGGCCTGCTTCACCGAGGACGCCACCTACCACGACTACGTCTACGGACCGCACGCCGGCCGCGCCGAGATCGCCCGGATGCTGGTCGAGCTGTTCCGGCGCGACGCCGGCCCGGACTACCGCTGGGAGATGTACGACCCGGTCTGCGGCGGCGACGTCGGCTACGCCTGGTCGCTGTCGAGCTTCACCTCGACCGTGCCCGAGTTCGCCGGCCGGCGCGTCGTCATCGACGGCATCAGCCGCTTCGTGCTGCGCGACGGCCTGATCGCCGAGTACTTCGAGTCGGTCAACGGCTGCGTCGCGATGGCCCAGCTCGGCGTGGTCCCCGAGCGGATGGCGAAGGTCGCGCGCAAGTGGGCCGACCGGCTGCTCGCCGAGCCGCGGACGCGAGCCTTCGTCGCGCGCGGCTGACCGCCCGGGCCCCGACGCCCCGGGCGCGGCACACTGTCGACCGGTCCCCGCGCCCGCCATGACGACCCGCACCGTCGACCCGCCGCCCCTCCACGCCCTCGCCGCCGCGCCGCCGGACGACCTGGGTCGCTTCGCAGCGGTCGCCCCCGGCACCGTCTACGTGCTGGACCTGCGCGAACGACGGGTCATCCAGGGGCTGGCCTCGCTGCTCGAGCACCTCGGCCACGACCCGGCCGCTCACGACGGCCGGTTCCCGAGCGCGCTGCTGCATCCGGACGACCGGGCCGCGCGCGACGCGCACCTCGCCCGCCTCGCGACCCTCGCCGACGGCGAGGTCGCCGAGCTCGAGGTCCGCATGCGCCGCGGCGACGGCGGCTGGGCCTGGCTGCGCGGTCGCGAGACCCCGTGGCGCCGCGACGCGGACGGCCGCGTCGTCTCGGCGATCGGGCACGTGCTCGACGTGACCGACCGGCACGACGCCGAAGAACAGCTCGCCGCCACCGCCCGCGCGCTGCGCAGCGACCGCGAGCGCCTCTCCGTCGCGCTGCGCGCCGGCGGCTTCGGCGTGCACGCGTGGACGGAGGACGAGAAGACCCTCTGGTGGTCGCCCGAGATGTATCCGCTGTTCGGCGTCGATCCGGACACCTTCGTGCCCACGCCCGCGTCCTTCGACGCGATGCTGCATCCCGACGACCGCAAGGAGATGCGCCGTGCGCACGCCGCGTGGCTCGTCGACGGCGGCGCGTTCGTCCACGAGTACCGGATCCGGCGGCCCGACGGCGCGGTCCGCTGGATGGTGAGCCGCTCGCAGTCGGTGCTCGACGCGCGCGGACGCATCGAGCGCACGGTCGGCGTGACCGCCGACGTCACCGAGCGCCGCCTCGCGCTCGACGCGCTGCGGCTCGCCGAGGAACGGCTGCGGCTCGCGCTCGCCGGCGCGAACGCGGGCGTCTGGCAGGTGACCTTCGAGCCGCACGGCGTGTTCTGGAGCGACGAGTACCGGCGTGTCTTCGGCATCCCCGCCGACGAGCCGGTGACCGACGCCGGCTGGGCCCGCCGCGTCCATCCCGACGACCTCCCCTCGGTGTACGCCTGCATCGACGCGATGCGCTCGGGCCGCTCCGACGGCTGGACCGTCGAGTACCGCATCCGGCACGACACCCTGGGCGAGCGCTGGATCCAGGACCACGTGAGGGTGCAGCGCGACACCGCCGGACGCGTCCGCTCGTTCGGCGGCGTGGTGCTCGACGTGACCGAGCGCCGCGGCATCGAGCAGTCGCTGCGCGACGCGGACCGCCGCAAGGACGAATTCCTCGCGGTGCTCGCGCACGAGTTGCGCAATCCGCTCGCGCCCTTGCGAACCGCGCTGAAGCTGCTGGACTACGAGGCGCTGTCCGACCGCGGCCGCACCGCGACCGCGATGGGCCGCCGGCAGGTCGCCCAGCTCGCGCGCCTGGTCGACGACCTGCTCGACGTCTCGCGGATCACCCGCGGCCGGATCGAGCTGCGGCCCGAGCCGCTCGGGCTGCACGAGGTGATCCGCGAGGTCGCGGCCGGCCAGTCGGCCGCGGTCGCCGAGCGCGGCCAGCGCCTGTCGCTGCACCTGCCGGATCCCGCGCCCGCGCTGCGCGCCGATCCGGTCCGCGTCGCGCAGATCGTCGACAACCTGCTGACCAACGCGAGCAAGTACACCGATCGGGGCGGCGCGATCGACGTGTCCGCGCTGGGCGACGGCGACGCCGAGGTGCTGATCGAGGTGCGCGACACCGGCATCGGCATCGATGCGGCCGACCTGCCGCGGCTGTTCGAGCCGTTCTCGCAGCTGCGCGGCAGCGCCGAGCGGTCGCAGGGCGGCCTCGGGCTCGGCCTCGCGCTGGTCCGCCAGCTCGCGCACCTGCACGGCGGCCGCGTCGCCGCCGACAGTCCCGGCGTCGGGCTCGGCGCGACCTTCCGCGTCTGGCTGCCCTGCAACGGACCGGACGCGACCGGGACGTCGCCGGACTGAACGGCGGCGCGGCCTCAGCCGGCCGGCAGCGCCGACGGCGGCTCGCGATCGATCCGGGCCCGCATCGCGTCGGCGAGCGCGTCGCCCGTGACCAGCCGCGCGAGGTCCGCGGCGAGCGCCTCGGGCGAAGCCGGTCGCAGCCGCGCGAGCCAGCCCGCGCCGTACGGATCGCCGGCGATGGCCTGCGGCCGCGCCTGCGGGGCCTCGTGGGCCTCGACCACCGTGCCGCCCACCGGCGAGCGCACCGACATCACCGACTTGGCCAGCTCCACCACCGCCACCGCGCGCCCCGCCTCGACGACGATGCCGGGCGACTTCACGCGGCACATGTAGAGCTCGCCGGCGAGCGCGAGGCCGAGCGCGGTGATGCCGACGAGCACCGTGCCGTCGGGCTCGACGCGCGCCCAGGTGTCCTCGTCGACGAGGTAGTGCAGCGACTCGGGGAACTCGAGGCCGCGCAGCCGCAGTGTCATCGCGGCGCCTCCGCCGCGTGGGGGGAAGGGCGGAAGGGAATGGGAGTCGAACCCACCCGGCGACGCGTGGCGCCACCCACCGGGTTTGAAGCCCGGCCGTTCCACCGGGAACGTGTCCCTTCCGTGGTGATCGTCGTCATCGGAACATCGTGCTGTCCGGCCGCGGGACGTGGTCGTCGCCGGCGCGCCGCAGCACGCCCACGCGGTCGAGGAACTCCAGGACCTGGATCGCGCGCTTGCGCCCCAGGCCGCTGCGGTCGCGGAAGTCGGCTGCGCGGACCGTGCCCTGCTCCGCGGCGATCGCGCGCGCCATCGTCGCGAGCTCGGTCATCGCGGCCGCGGAATAGTACAGGTCCTTCACCACCGCGAAGACGTCGCCGCGACGCGCCACGCGCTGCAGGGTCGTGCGCACCGTGGGCTCGGAGAGCGCGCAGTCGCGCGCGAGGTCGCGGACCCAAGGCGGATCGAAGCGGCCTTCGGCGATCTTCGGCAGCAGCGCCTCGGCCACGCGCCGCTCGGCCTCGCCCAGCCGCAGCGCATGCTCGGGCAGGTGCAGGAACGCGCCGTGCCGCGCGACACGGCCCTCGGCGACCAGCGCGTCGACCGCGCGCAGCACCACCTCGGTGGGCGCACGCGGCAGCGCGACGCGGCGAAGACGGCCCGCATCGACGCCGAGCGCATCGGGCTCCTTCGCGTGGAAGGCGGCGAGCCCGTCGACCAGCGCCTGCCGCAACGCGGCCCAGCGGCCGGTGGAGAAGAGCCAGCGTTCGTCGGCGGCATCGACGCGCACCGCCTC